>NZ_JAWSTH010000025.1:0-66059 GCF_033542075.1 Conexibacter stalactiti | reverse complement strand
CGCGACCCGTCCGGCGCCCGAGGCCGCCGCGCCGGTCGCCGTCGCCGCGCCGCCGGCCCCCGCCCCCGCCCCCGCCCCCGCCGGCACTCTCGACCTCGCCGGACTGCGCGAGCTGTGGCCGGCCGTCATAGACACCGTGCGCGCGGAGAACGCCATGCTGGCCGCCGCGCTCGGCGAGGCGCGACCGCTCGACGTGACCGCGACCGAGGCCGTGCTCGCCTTCCCGCCGAGCGCCGCGTTCTTCAAGCGCAAGGCCGAGGGCGACGAGTGCAGACGGCTCGTCGCCGGCGCGCTGCGCACGCTCGCGGGCGTCAGCCTCAAGCCGGTCTATGAGCTGCGCGAGCCGGCGGCCGACGAGCCGGCACCCGCCGGCGCGGTCATGCCGACGCTGTCGCACGACGAACTGGTCGCGCGCTTCGTGGCAGAGTTCGAGGCCGAGGAGCTGATCGACGAACCCGAGGAAGGCGGCGCCTGATGCCCCAGCCGAACATGCAGAAGATGCTCAAGCAGGTCCAGAGAATGCAGGCCGACATGATGGCCGCGCAGGAGAGACTCAAGGACGAGGTCGTCGAGGCGACGGCCGGCGGCGGCATGGTGACGGTCAAGATCAGCGGCGACCTCGAGATCAAGTCGATCGCGATCGACCCCGAGGCGGTCGATCCCGAGGACGTCGACATGCTGCAGGACACGATCCTCGTCGCCGTCAACGAGGCGATCCGCTCCGCGCAGGAGATGGCCGAGAGCAGACTCGGCAGAGTCACCGGCGGCCTCGGCGGCCCGGGCGGTCTCGGCGGACTGGGTCTGCCGGGGTTCTAGCGAGCCGATGTCCTCCTTCGCGCCGCCCGTCCAACGCCTCATCACCGAGCTGGGCAGACTGCCCGGCATCGGCGGGCGCACGGCGCAGCGGCTCGCCTTCCATCTGCTGCGCGCCAGCGAGGAGGACGCGCTCGCGCTCGCGGAGGCGATCCGCGACGTGAAGGCGAGAATCGGCCTCTGCGAGGTCTGCTTCAACCTCGCCGACGGCCCGCGCTGCCGGCTCTGCTCCGACGAGCGCCGCGACGCCTCGCTGATCTGCGTCGTCGAGGAGCCCTCCGACATCATCCCGATCGAGCGCACGCACGAGTTCCACGGCCGTTACCACGTGCTCGGCGGCGCGCTCTCGCCGATCGACGGCGTCGATCCCGAGGACCTGCGGATCGCCGAGCTGTACAGACGCGTGACCGGCGAGCCGGAGGAGGGGCAGCCGCGGATCCGCGAGGTCGTGCTGGCGACCAACCCGACCACCACGGGCGAGGCGACCGCGCTGCACATCGCCGACCAGCTGCGAGAGCGGGCGTCCGAGGTGACGGTCACGCGCCTGGCCAGCGGCCTGCCGGTCGGCGCCGACCTCGAGTACGCCGACGAGCTGACGCTGGGCCGCGCGCTCGCCGGCCGTCGCGCGCTGTCGTAGCTCGGTTACCCTAGACCCGTGTCAGGAACCGTGGTCATGAAGTTCGGCGGCACCTCCGTCGCGGACGCCGAACGTCTCAAGCGCGCCGCCCGGCGGATCGTCGCCGCGCGCGAGGAGGGCAACAACGTCGTCGCCGTGCTGTCCGCGCGCGGGAAGACGACCGACGAGCTGGTCGGCCTCGCGCGGGAGATGTCGGACAACCCCGACCCGCGCGAGATGGACATGCTGCTGTCGACCGGTGAGCGCATCTCGTGCGCGCTGTGCGCGATGGCGATCAACGACCTCGGCCACCGCGCGATCTCGCTGACCGGCTCGCAGGCCGGCATCGTGACCGACACCTCGCACACGAAGGCGCGCATCCTCGACGTCAGGGCCGATCGCATCAGAACGGCGCTCGACCTCGGCCAGATCGTGCTCGTCGCCGGCTTCCAGGGCGTCTCGACCACGCAGGACGTGACGACGCTCGGCCGCGGCGGCTCCGACACGACGGCGGTCGCGCTCGCAGCCGCCGTCGATGCCGACGTCTGCGAGATCTACACCGACGTCACGGGCGTCTTCAGTGCTGATCCACGGATCGTCCCGGACGCGAGAAAGCTCGACGTGGTCTCCTTCGAGGAGATGCTGGAGATGGCCTCCTCCGGCGCCAAGGTGCTGCAGCTGCGCTCGGTCGAGTACGCGCGCAACCACGGGGTCCGGATCCACTGCCGGTCGAGCTTCGACGACTCCACCGGTACCTTTGTCGTCGGAGAGCAGGAGACCATGGAGCACGCCCTCATCACCGCCGTCGCCCACTCGACCGACGAGGCCCGTCTGTCGCTGCTGGGCGTGCCTGACGAGCCGGGGGCGGCCGCCAAGATCTTCGCTGCGCTCGCCGACGCCAACTGCAACGTCGACATGATCATCCAGAACGAGCCGCTGGAGGAGGGCCGCAAGGCCGAGGTCTCCTTCACCGTCCCGCGCGACGACCTGCGCGCCGCGCAGGCGGCGCTGGAGCCGGTCGCCGCCGAGCTGGGGATCGAGACGATCGACGCCGTCCCGGAGATGGGCAAGGTCTCGATCATCGGCGCCGGCATGAAGTCGCATCCGGGCGTCGCCGCGAAGGTCTTCCAGGTGCTCGCCGAGGAGCGCATCAACATCGAGATGATCTCGACCTCGCCGATCAAGATCTCGTGCGTGATCGCCGCCGACCAGGTGCCGACGGCGGTGCGCGTGCTGCACGGAGCCTTCGAGCTCGGCGCCGACGGGATCGTCGCCGAGGCGCCGATCGGGGAGCAGGCCCGATGAGCGATTTCGACGGCTATCGCGTCGCGGTCGTCGGTGCGACCGGTCAGGTCGGCACGGTCATGCTGCAGCTGCTGAGAGAGCGCGGCTTCCCGGCGCGCGAGATCGTCCCGTTCGCCTCCGCCCGCTCGGCCGGCAAGGTGCTCGAGGGCGGGCTGACGGTCCAGCCGCTGACCGACGAGACGATCCAGGGCTTCGACGTCGCGATCTTCTCCGCCGGCGGGGCGACCTCGGGCGAATGGGCGCCGAAGTTCGCCGAGGCCGGCGCGGTCGTCGTCGACAACTCCTCGAAGTGGCGGATGCACGACGACGTCCCGCTCGTCGTCTCCGAGGTCAACCCGGAGGCGCTCGACGGCCACAGGGGCATCGTCGCCAACCCGAACTGCTCGACGATGCAGATGGTCGTCGCGCTCAAGCCGCTGCAGGAGGCCGCCGGCATCGAGCGGCTCGTGATCTCGACCTACCAGGCCGTCTCCGGCACCGGCAAGGTCGGCGTCGACGAGCTGATCGGCCAGGCGAAGGCGATCGTCGCGGGCGAGCAGGCGCCGGCGCCGCAGGCGTACAAGCACCAGATCGCCTTCAACGCGCTGCCGCACGCCGGCAACTTCGCGCCCGGTGACGACCACACCGACGAGGAGCGCAAGCTCATCAACGAGACGCGCAAGATCCTCGGCGATGCGTCGATCCGCGTCAGCGCGACCTGCGTGCGCGTGCCGGTCGTGACCGGCCACTCGGAGGCCGTCAACGTCGAGACGCGCAGACCGCTGTCGGCCGACGAGGCGCGCGAGCTGCTGCGCGCCGCGCCCGGCGTGACCGTCCTCGACGATCCGGACGCCAACAGCTATCCGCTCGCGATCGACGCCGCCGGCAAGGACGACGTCTTCGTCGGCCGGATCCGTCGCGACCCCGGCAACGAGCAGGCGATCGACATGTGGGTCGTCTCCGACAACCTGCGCAAGGGCGCGGCGACCAACGCCGTCCAGCTCGCCGAGCTGCTGCACGAGCGCGGCCTGATCGGCAGCGGCGCGCGCGCCGCCGGCTGAGCGGCTGCGCAGCGGCAGCGACGCAGCTTGATCGACCTCCACTGTCATCTGCTGCCCGCGCTCGACGACGGGCCGGCCGACCTCGGCGGATCTCTACGCCTGGCGCAGGCGCAGGCCGCCGCGGGCGTGCGCACGGTCGCGCTGACGCCGCACGCGACGGCGCGCTTCCCGACCGCCGCCGCGACGGTCGCGCGCGGCGTGGTCGAGATGCGCCACGCGCTCGGCACTGCGCAGATCGCGCTGGAGGTCGTCGGCGGCGCGGAGCTCGACCTCGGCTGGGCGCTGGACCTCCCCGACGACGAGCTGGTCGGCCTGACGCTCGACGGCGGCCGCTGGCTGCTGCTGGAGGCGCCGCTGACGCCGATAGCGCCGCTGGAGCCCGGCGTCGCGGCGCTGCGCGGACGCGGCTTCGAGATCCTGCTCGCCCATCCCGAGCGGTCGCCGATGCTGCAGCGCGACCCGGCGATCGTCGAGCGGCTGGTGGGGGCCGGCGTGCGCACGCAGCTGACGGCGGGCGGCCTCTCGGGCCAGTTCGGCAGAACGGTGCAGCGGTTCGCGCTGCGGCTGCTCGACGCCGGTCTCGTCCACACCTTCGCGTCCGACTCGCACGATGCCGAGCGCCGCCCGCCGGGGCTGCGCCGGCCGCTGGAGACGTTCGGCCTCGGCGATCACGTCCACCTGCTGTGCGACGAGCACCCCGCGCAGCTGCTGGCCGGCGAGCTGCTGCCCGAGCATGTCCAGCTGCGTCGCCGCCGCGGCCTGCTGGGACGCCTGCGCGGCTGACGGCCGCCGCTCAGGGCGCCGCCGGGTCGCCGATTCGCGCGAGGTCGCGGCGCGAGCGCACGCCCAGCTTGCGGTAGATGTTGCGCGCGTGCGTGCGGACGGTCTCGACGCCGACGTGCAGCTCGGCCGCGATCTCGCCGTTGGAGCGGCCGCGCTGGAGCTGCTCGAGCACGTCGGCCTCGCGCGGGGTCAGCAGCTGCGGGCCGACAGGGCGCGCGCCGTCGGCGGGCGCCGCCGCCGAGCGCGGCAGCACGTGCAGGCCGCGCGAGGCGAGATGGATCGCGCTCAGCACGTCGCGCGCCTGCGTCTCCTTCGAGAGGCAGGCGGTCGCGCCGAACGCCAGCATCTGGTTGCACTCCGCCGGCGAGGGCCGGTTGGCGAGCACGATCAGGCGCGTCGCGGGGTGGCTGCCGGCCAGCTCGCGCACCTCTATCGGGCTGCCGAGCGAGCCGAAGTTCAGCAGCGCGACCTGCGGCCGCAGCGCGTCGACCTCGGTCGTGATCCGCTCGTGCGGGACGTCGTGGGAGACGACGGCGAGGTTCGGGTCCTCGTCGATCAGCGCGCGCAGGCCGCGTCCGACGAGATCTTCGAAGCGGGCGATCAGCACGCTGACGGGGGAGCGGAGCGACATCGGCGGTCTCAACTCTACTTGTCGGAGTGTGGGAAGGGGGAGGTCGGCCTCACCCCTGTCTACCCCGTCGCCTCACCCGTCGATCCCCCGCGCGATCCCCCGAAGATCACCCCGCCGAGGGGACGACAGCGCCCCGGCGATCGGCGAGGATTCCATCAACTTCTTCCCCATGGACACGCGGCAGGGGTACTGGCCGAGAGGAAGGAGCCTTCCGGGAGGCTGGCTCCGACTCGCAGACACGGGGTTGAAGGTCCCTGGCCGTTGCGTCGCGATTCCGCACGGCCCGGGGCGCTCAAGCGCCAACGCCGGTCCGCGTTCCCCCGCGCGGACCGGCCGCGCGCTCTACGCCGGCGCCCCGACGACCGCTCCGGCCCAGTCGATCACGGCCGTCGGCTTCACGACGTGCTTGCTCAACGAGAGCTGCTTCGGCTCCAGTCCGAGCGCCAGCCCGAGCAGCTGCGGCAGGTGCAGGACCGGCATCGACAGCGGCCGGTCGACGACGCGCGCGGCCAGCGGCTGCTGCAGGTCGAGGTTGAGGTGACAGAGCGGGCAGGGCACGACGAGACAGTCGGCCTCGGCGTCCATCGCGTCGGCGAGGTGGGTTCCGGCCTGCTTCAGCGACGCCTTCTTGTTCATCGTCACGATCGGGAAGCCGCAGCACTTGTACGTGCCGGCGTAGTCGATCACGGTCCCGCCGAGCGCCTCGATCACCCACTGCAGGTAGCGGTCGCGCGGGTGCTCGTCGTCGATCGCGAGACGGTCGTGCGGCCGCACGATGTAGCAGCCGTAGAAGGGGCCGACGCGCAGATTCGTGAGCGGGCGCACGACTCGCCGCTTCAGCTCCTCCAGGCCGATCTCCTCGACCAGCAGCCACAGGAGGTTCTTGTTCGTCAGCCCGGCCTCGTAGCTGAGCCCGGGGTCCGATCTGGCGAGCGTCGCGTTGACGCGGGCGCGGTAGTCGTCGTCGCCGTCGAGCCGCTCCTGGCACTCGCTCTGGGCGCCCTGGCAGGTCGAGCAGATGTTCATCATCAGCGACGCGCCCTCGACCTGCTGCGCGAGCGCGAAGGTGCGCGCGTTGAGCGTGTCGGCCAGCTCGGGGTTGTGCTCGGCGATCACGCCGGCGCCGCAGCAGGAGGCGCGGTCCAGCGGCACCAGCTCGATGCCGAGCAGCGGCGCGACCGCCGCCATCGAGCCGTGCAGCTCGGGCGTGAAGCCGCGACTGACGCATCCCGGCCAGTAGGCGACCTTCATCGCGTCATCTCCTCGCGCGCTCTGCCCTCGACCACGTCGAAGATCGTCTGCACCGCCGCGAGGTCTCTTCTCGGCAGTCTGTGCCCGAGCAGCGCCTGACGCGGCTTGACCTTGCCGTGCGCGACCGCCTTCGCGATCGCCGGCAGCGACTCGACCAGCTCGAGCGCCGCGGCCGGGTGGAACTTGCCGAACCACGAGTTGCCGCCGTAGGAGCGCGGCAGCAGCTCGGCCTCGTGCAGCAGCCCGTAGTCGTGCACGAGCGTCGTGAACGCCTCCTCATGGCGCTCGCCGTTGTTGCGGTCGACGATCTGGTGCTCGACGCCGGCCATCCGCCGCAGCCGCATGATCTGGCTCATCGGCGCGACCCCCTTCGGGCAGGCGTCGATGCACGCGAAGCAGTGGGTGCAGTCGTAGATCCCGTGCTCGTCCTCGGCGAGGTCGCGCAGCCGCTCGTCCTGCTCGGCGTCGCGCGGGTCGCCGACGAAACGGTACGCCTTCGCGGAGGCGGCCGGCCCGACGAACTCCGGGTCGACCTCCAACGACAGGCAGTCCGAGACGCAGGCGCCGCACTGGATGCACGCCATCGTCTGCGTCACGTCGACCATCGCGGCGTGCTCGACGAGGTACTCGCGCTCGGGCACCGGCTGCTTGTTCAGCAACCATGGCGTGACGCGGCGGATCTTCTTCCAGTGGACGGCGTCCATGTCGACGATCAGGTCCTTGATGACCGGCATGTTGCCCATCGGCTCGACCGTGATCGTGCGGCCGTCCGGGTGCAGGCCCGTGGCGGCGGCGCGATCGAGGTGGGTGTTGCAGGCGAGCGCCGCTCTGCCGTTGACGCGCACCCCGCAGGAGCCGCAGATCGCCGCGCGGCAGGAGCAGCGGATTCCGATCGAGCCGTCCTGCTCGCCTCTCGCGGTCAGGATCGCCTCGAGCACCGAGCGGTGCGGATCGAGCTGCACCGCGAACCGCTGCCAATACGGCGGCTCGTGCCGGTTGGGGTCGTAGCGCCGCAGTCTGAGCGTGTACTCGGCCATCAGTAGGTCCTCTCCTGCGGTTCCCAATGGGTGATCGTGACCGGTGCCGTCCCGATCGCCGGCTCGGCCTGCCCGTTGCGCGAGACGGTGATGTGGTGCAGCCAGCGGGTGTCGTCGCGGCTGGGGAAGTCGGTGCGGAACTGCGCCCCGCGCGACTCGCGTCGCTGCTGCGCGGCGATCACGATCGCCTCGGCGACGTCGAGCATGTAGCTGAGCTCGAAGGCGGCGAGCACGTCCTGGTTGAAGATCGCGCCCTTGTCGTCGATCGCGGCGCGCGGCGCCTCCTCCTGCAGTCGCCGCACGACCCCCAGCGCGCTCGCGAGCCCCGCGGCGTCGCGATAGACCGCGACGTATCTGTTCATCGTCGTGCCCAGTTCGTCCTTGATCTGCGACAGCCGGCGCGCGCCCGGCGCCGGCTCGCGCGCGATCACGGCGTCGATCTCGGCTTGCGCGTCGCGCAGCAGCGCGGCAGGCGCGTGCGGGTGCGCGCGGCCGAGCGCGTGCTCGGCGGCGTGCTCGCCCGCGCGGCGGCCGAAGATCAGCGTGTCGAGCAGCGAGTTGGCCCCGAGCCGGTTGCCGCCGTGGACCGAGACGCAGGCGACCTCGCCGGCGGCATAGAGGCCCGGCACGCCGGTGCGGCCGTGCACGTCGGTCTGGACGCCGCCCATCATGTAGTGCATGCCGGGCTTGATGTGGATCGGCTCGCGCGTGATGTCGACGCCGGCGAAGTCGCGGCCGATGTTGACGATCTCGCGCAGCGCCTCCAGCGTCCGCTTGCGCGGCACCTTCGTGATGTCGAGCGCGATCGTGCCGTCGGGGAAGCCGCGGCCCTCGTCGATCTCGGTCTGCTCAGCGCGCGAGACGACGTCGCGCGAGGCCAGCTCCAGCTTGTTCGGCGCGTATCTCTCCATGAACCGCTCGCCGCGCGCGTTGAACAGCTGGGCGCCCTCGCCGCGCGCTCCCTCGGTGATCAGGAAGCCGTTCTCGGCGAGCGTCGTCGGGTGGTACTGGACCATCTCCATGTCCATCAGCGGCGCGCCGATGCGGTACGCCTGCGCGATCCCGTCGCCGGTGCAGATCAGCGCGTTGGTCGTCGGCTTGAAGACCTGGCCGGCGCCGCCGGAGGCGAGGATCACCGCCTTCGCGTCGAACGCGTCGAGGTGGCCGCTGCGGATGTCGCGCGCGATCGCGCCGCTGCAACGGCCGTCGTCGTCGCGCAGCAGCTGCGTCGTGAACCACTCCTCGTAGCGGTCGACCTGGGCGTGGTGGCGCATCAGCTGCTCGTAGAGCACGTGCAGGATCGCCTGACCGGTGATGTCGGCGACGTAGAAGGTGCGCGCGGCGGAGGCGCCGCCGAAGGCGCGCGTGCCGAGCACGCCGCCGTCGCCGCGGTGGAAGGTGACGCCGGCGTGCTCGAGCCAGAGGATCTCGTCGGGCGCCGCCCGGCACATGATCTCGATCGCGTCCTGGTCGCCGAGGTAGTCGGAGCCCTTGACGGTGTCGTAGGCGTGCGACTCCCAGGTGTCGCCGGGATTGAGCGCGGCGTTGATGCCGCCGGCGGCGGCGACCGAGTGCGAGCGCACGGGATGGACCTTCGAGAGGATCGCGACCGACGCGCCCGCGCTCGCCGCGGCAAGGGCCGCGCGCTGGCCGGCGAGGCCGGCGCCGATGATCAGCACGTCGGTTCTTGGCATCGCTGAAGCAGCGTATGCCCAGATTGGTGCCAATTGCTACTAGCACTGCACCGGAAGTCGGCGCGCGGACGCGCGGCGCCGGCTGGCACCCGCCCGCTCGGCGACGACGCTACGCGCGGGCGCCTATGGACGCGTCGCGATCGCTGCCTGGACCGCGCGGCGCAAGCGGCCCACTGTCACGACGCCGCGCAGCACGCCCGCCCGGTCGACGGCCATGATCGCGCCCAGCGAGCGCAGCCCGTCGGCCTCCAGCAGGGCACGCAGCGACTGGTCCTCGTCGATTCGCCAGCGCTCGCCCTCATCGCGATCCATCAGCTCGACGACCGGTTGCACCGGGCGGCCGCCCTCGACCGCCTCGCGCGCGCCGTCCTCGCGCAGCACGCCGACGAAGCGGCCGGCGGCGTCGACGACGGGGAACCACGGCCAGCGGTAGCGCAGGAAGAACTCGTCGAGCGCGCGGTCGGCGGTCAGCTCCTGCGGGACGCTCACCGGCTGCTCGTCCATGATGTCGGCGACGCGCACGTCCTCCAGCTGCGCGGTGAAGACCGTCTGCGCCAGCAGCGCGCGCGCCGAGCCGCTGATCATGAAGCCGACCAGCAGCGCCCAGATCCCGATGAACGGATCGAACGCGACCAGCGCCCACAGGCCGAGGCCCATCAGCAGGATCCCGAAGCCCTGGCCCAGCCGCGCCGCCGCGCGCGAGCCGCGCTCGCGGTCACCGGTCAGCTTCCACACGAGCCCGCGCGCGAGCCGCCCGCCGTCGAGCGGGTACGCGGGGATCAGGTTGAAGACGAGCACGATCGCGTTCATCGTCGCCAGCCAGCCGAGCGTCAGCGAGACCGGCGTCGTCGGCAGCGAGTCGCGCAGCGTCGCGGCGTCCGCGAACTCGCTCGGGCCGTAGGCGGCAAGGCCGATCAGCGCGCACAGCACGAGGATCGCGAAGGTCGCCAGCGGGCCGGCGCCGGCGACCTGCAGCTCCTCCTTCGGCGTGCGGCTCTCGCGGTTCATCAGCGCGAAGCCGCCGAGCGGCGAGAGCGTGATGCCGGCGACCTCGATGCCGTGGCGGCGCGCCGTCAGCGCGTGGCCCAGCTCGTGCACGATCACGGAGGCGAACAGCAGCAGCGCGCTGACGACCGCGGTCGCGTACGCCTCCGTGTCGCTGCCGCCGAGCGAACGCTGGAACTCGTCCGAGAGCCAGAAGATCACGACGAACAGCACGACGAACCAGCTGAAGTCGACCCCGACGCGAATCCCGAAGATCCGTGCCAGCTGAATCGATCCGGAACGACCGAACATGCTGGAATGGTCGCACAGCGCCGAGTTTCGAACCGAAGGAGTCCGATGAGCCAGGCCCTGGATGAGCTGCGTCAGCGGCTCGCGGAGATCAGCGACCTCAGCAGCGCCGCCGGCCTGCTCGGCTGGGACCAGCAGACGATGATGCCGGAGCGGGCCAACCCGCTGCGCGCCGAGCAGCTCGGCACGCTCTCGGGCATCGTCCACGAGCGCTTCACCGACGACGCGATCGGCAGGCTGCTGCATGCGCTGGAGGGCGAGGAGGAGGCGCTGCGCCAGGCCGACCCGGACTCCGACGACGCCGCGCTGATCCGCGTCGCGCGGCGTGACTACGAGAAGTCCAAGCGCGTCCCCGCCGAGCTGGCCGTCGAGATGGCGCGCGCCGGCGCGCTCGGCCACCAGGCGTGGGTACAGGCGCGCGAGAGATCGGACTTCGCCTCCTTCCTGCCGTTCCTGCGGCGCAACGTCGAGCTGAAGCGGCAGTACGTCGAGCTGTTCGACGACGAGGGGCACGACGACCCCTACGACGTGCTGCTCGACGACTACGAGGAGGGGATGAAGACGGCCGAGGTCGCCACCCTCTTCAGCGAGCTGCGCGCGCAGCTGGTGCCGCTGATCGCGCAGATCGCGGAGAAGTCCGACGCGGTCGACAACGCGCCGCTGCACGGCAGCTTCGAGCCCGCGCGCCAGGCCGTCCTGGTGCGCGGCGTGCTGGAGCGGCTCGGCTGGTCGCCCGACGGCTGGCGCCTCGACGAGGCCGAGCATCCCTTCGCGGCCAGCTTCGGCCCGACCGACGTGCGCCTGACGACGCGCTACGACCCGAGCTACATCGGGATGGCGCTCTACGGTGGCATCCACGAGATGGGCCACGGCCTCTACGAGGCCGGCGTCGCGCCGCAGCTCGCGCGCACGCCGCTGGCGAGCGGCGCCTCGCTCGGCCTGCACGAGTCGCAGAGCCGCCTGTGGGAGAACGTCGTCGGCCGCGGCCGCCCGTTCGCGGGCTTCCTCCACGGCGAGCTGCAGCGGGTCTTCCCGGAGCAGTTCGGCGCGATCGACGCGGAGAGCTACTACCGCGCGGTGAACAAGGTGCAGCCGTCGCTGATCCGCGTCGAGGCCGACGAGGCGACCTACGGGCTCCACATCATCCTGCGCTTCGAGCTGGAGCGCGAGATGATCGCCGGCACGCTCGACCTCGCCGAGCTGCCGGAGGCGTGGAACGCGCGCATGAAGCAGTACCTCGGGATCGACGTCCCCGACGACGCCAGCGGCGTGCTGCAGGACGTCCACTGGTCGGCTGGCGAGATCGGCTACTTCTCGACCTACGCGCTCGGCAACCTGATCGCCGCGCAGCTGTGGCAGCGGGCGCGGGCCGACCTGCCGCAGCTCGACGAGCAGCTCGCCGCCGGCGACGGCAGCGCGCTGCGCGCGTGGCTCGGCGACCACCTGCACAGATACGGCCGCAAGCTGCCGCCGAAGGAGCTGGTGCAGCGGATCGTCGGCGGCCCGATCGCCGTGCAGCCGTTCGCCGACTACCTGCGGGCCAAGCTCACTCCGCTGTACGGGCTGAGCTAGAGCAGAGGCCGGTGCCGCTCCACGATCGACGCGAAGTCGACGTGGGGCGGCAGCGTGCCGAACACGTTGCCGTGATCGCCGGCCAGGCGCGAGGCGAGGAACGCCTCGGCGACGGCCGGCGGCGCGTGGCGCACGACCAGCGAGCCCTGCAGCGCGAGCGCCATCGCCTCGACGAGGCGGCGGGCGCGCAGCTCGGCGTCGGTCGGGTCGGCGAGCGCGCGACGCAGCCCGGCGACGTGCGCGTCGAGCCGCTTGTCGGCGCCGTCGGTGATCGCCAGCTCGGCGAGGAATGCCTCCGAGGTGCCTTCCTCACGGTGGAGGGCGCGCAGGACGTCGAGGCACATGACGTTGCCCGAGCCCTCCCAGATCGAGTTCAGCGGCGCCTCGCGGTAGAGCCGCGGCAGCCCTGACTCCTCGACGTAGCCGTTGCCGCCGAGCACCTCGATCGCCTCGGCGGCGTGCGGCGCGTTGCGCTTGCAGATCCAGTACTTCATGACCGCGGTGGCGATCCGCTTGAACGCCTGCGCCTGGCCGGCGCCGGGGTGCTCGCCATCGCCGGCCTCGTCGTAGGCGCGCGCCAGCCGCATCGCGGTGATCGTCGCGGCCTCCGACTCGACGCACAGGTCGGCGAGCACGTTGGCCATCAGCGGCTGCTCGATCAGCAGCTTGCCGAAGGCGCTGCGGTGGGCGGCGTGGTGGGTCGCGAGCGAGACCGCCCAGCGCATCCCGGCGGCCGAGCCGATCACGCAGTCCAGGCGGGTGTGGTTGACCATCTCGATGATCGTCGGCACGCCGCGGCCGGGTTCGCCGACGAGCTGCCCGTACGCGCCGCGGAACTCGACCTCCGAGGAGGCGTTGGAGCGGTTGCCGAGCTTCTCCTTGAGTCGCTGGAGGTGGAAGGCGTTGCGCGTCCCGTCGGGGCGCCAGCGCGGCACCGCGAAGCAGGAGATGCCCTCGCCGTCGATCTGCGCGAGCACGAGGAAGAGGTCGCACATCGGCGCCGAGCAGAACCACTTGTGACCGGTCAGCGCATACTCGCCGCCCGGCCCGCCGGCGCCGACCGCCTTCGCGACGGTCGTGTTGGCCCGCACGTCGGAGCCGCCCTGCTTCTCCGTCATGCCCATGCCGCAGAGCGCGCCGGTCTTCTCGCTCGCCGGCACGTCGCGGCTGTCGTAGCGGGCGGAGGTCAGCCGCTCCTCCCACGCGTCGAGCAGCTCGGGCTGCGCGCGCAGCGCCGGCACGGCGGCGAAGGTCATCGTGATCGGGCAGCCGTGGCCGGCCTCGACCTGCGAGAAGGTCAGCGACAGCGCGGTGCGCGCGGCGTGCGCGCCGGCGCGCTGCTCACGCCACGGCAGCGCGTGAATCGCGTGCTCGACCGAGGTCTGCATCAGGTGATGCCAGGACGGGTGGAACTCGACCTGGTCGACGCGGTTGCCGAAGCGGTCGTGCGTCTTCAGTCTCGGCGGGTTCTCGTTCGCCTCGAAGCCCCAGCGGATCGCCTCGCCGCCGGCGATCTCGCCGACCATCGACGCGTCGGAGGCGGCCCACCCGCCGCCTTCCCGTTCGAGCGCCTCGACGAGCGGGCGGTTCTGGGCGAAGAGGTCGAGCCCCTCCAGCGGAGGCGGCTGGTTGGTGACGCGGTGGGTTGCCTGCGTCTCCCCGGGCGGCGCGAGGGACATGAGTGACAGTCAACCACGATCTGCACTATTGAGCGGCACTAGTGCCTGTCCGGCAACTATCTAGCCATTGTCGGACAATCGGCGATAGCATCGCCCGCCTCACCCCGGAATCGAAAGGCTCGAACGCCCGTGACTGACAAGCAACCCGTCCGTGTCGCCGTCACCGGCGGCGCCGGCCAGATCGGCTACGCGCTGCTGTTTCGCATCGCCAGTGGCGCCCTGCTCGGCCCGGACCAGCCCGTCTCGCTGCGCCTGCTGGAGATCACCCCCGCGCTGAAGGCGGCGGAGGGCGTGATCATGGAGCTCGACGACTGCGCCTTCCCGCTGCTGCACAGCGTCGACGCGACCGACGACGCCAACGTCGCCTTCGACGGCGCCAACGTCGCGCTGCTGGTCGGCGCCCGTCCGCGTTCGAGAGGGATGGAGCGCGCCGACCTGCTGGAGGCCAACGGCGGCATCTTCAAGCCGCAGGGTCAGGCGATCAACGCCCACGCCGCGGACGACATCAAGGTCCTCGTCGTCGGCAACCCGGCGAACACGAACGCGCTGATCGCGGCCAGCAACGCGCCGGACGTGCCGAAGGAGCGCTTCCACGCGATGACGCGCCTCGACCACAACCGCGCGATCGCGCAGCTGTCGAAGAAGACCGGCGCCGCCGTCAAGGACATCACCAACGTGACGATCTGGGGCAACCACTCGGCGACTCAGTACCCCGACGTCTTCCACGCGAAGGTGAACGGCCAGAACGCGGCCGATCTGGTGAACGACCAGGCGTGGCTGGAGAACGACTTCATCCCGACGGTGCAGAAGCGCGGCGCGGCGATCATCGACGCGCGCGGCGCCTCGAGCGCCGCCTCGGCCGCCAACGCGGCGATCGACCACGTGCACGACTGGGCGCTCGGCACGCCGGCCGGCGACTGGGTCTCGATGTCGGTCCCGTCGGACGGCTCCTACGGCGTGCCGGAGGGGATCATCTCGTCGTTCCCGTGCACGACGAAGGGCGACGGCAGCTACGAGATCGTCCAGGGACTTGAGATCGACGACTTCTCGCGCGCCCGCATCGACGCCTCGGTCAACGAGCTGGTCGAGGAGCGCGAAGCGATCAGGCAGCTGGGCCTGATCTAGGCGAACGCGATCGGATGCGGCCTCCGGGGTGGGCCGCTTCGATCGACGGTGACCGTCGGCGCGGAGGGGGTCGCGCCGCGCGGTCGACCGCTGCCTACGCCGGCAGCCAGCCCTTGTCGTCGCGCCGGACTCTGCCTTCCTCCTCCAACTGCGGGAGGATGCGGTAGAGGTAGTTGGGCTTGATGCCCATGTGCTCGGCCAGCTCCGGGATCGTGATCCCGGGCCGCGTCCGCACCAGCTCGACCGCTTGCGCCGCGCGCGTGTTGTCGCCGCGACTGCCGCGTGGGCGCCCGCGCCTGGCAGCGCTCGCGCCGTTGCGAGCCGCCGTGCTGCTGGCACCACGTGTGCGCCCGCGCACGGGCCGCGCCTCGACCCCGCCCAGCGCCGCCGCGGCGGCCTCCAGCCGGTGGTACTCGTCGAGCAGTGGGCGCAGCTCTCTCAAGCGCCCCTCGATCTCTTTCACTTTCGCGTCGAGAAAGTCAGCCACTTCGTATCCGGTCCTTTCCGCGATTCGGCTCCGACGAGGTGGAAAACACAAACGTTTACGACCGACCCCTGGCATTGCGGCCGAATCGCTCGCCCCCTGAATTCCCCCTACGTATGTGTTCAATCACCGGCCGTATCACTGCGGTTCAGCCGGCTGATCCGAATCTTAGCGCGGTGAGGCGTCACCTTGGGCACACCGAATGGCGCGTTGCAGTCGTTACTGGTCAGCGTGCTTCGAGCAGCGCTTTGAGGCGTTCCAGTGAACGCTGTGCTTCACGGTGTGAGAGCCCGCCGACGAGCACGCGCCCGGCGACCGCGCCAAGCGGTCCGCCCGGCGGCTTGAACGAGTTCTCGTAGGTGAAGCGGGTGCCGCCGCTGGCGGTCGGCGCCAGCTCGTAGACGATCGTCGCGTGCGAGTGGGCGGGACCGCGGCCGTGCCACTCGGCGCGCCGCGGCGGATCCATGTCGGCGACCGTCCACTCGACGTGCAGATGAGCGCCGCGCAGGTTCAGCGTCTGCTCGAAGGTCGAGCCTCTGCGCAGTCTCGCCGGCGTGTCGTCGCCGAGCTTGCGGTGGATCGTCACCCAGTCGCCGAGGCGGCGCGGGTCGAGCACGACCTCCCACACCTGCTCGGGCGCGGCGGCTATGTCGATCGCGGTGGTGACGAGTGACATCGGCCTGGACCCTACCTCGCCGCCAGCGGCTCTTCGCGCTCCCACTCGCGCAGCGCGTGCTCGATCGCCGCGTCGAGCCGGTGCAGTCGCAGCCCGAGCAGGCTGGCGACGTCGCCCGGGCGCGGCAGCAGGTCGCTCCCGAGGCCGTCCATCAGCGGCCCGACGAGCGCGTGCTGCTCGCCCGCGATCGCGGCCGCGATGCGGCTGGTGATGCTCGTCGGCGCCGGCGGGTCGAGTGCCAGCACCGGCCGGTCGAGCAGCATCAGGTCGCGGATCCGCTCGATCAGCTGGCGGTAGCTGACGACGTCGGGGCCGGCGAGGTCGAACGAGCGCGGCGTGCCCGCGGGCAGTTCGACGGCCGCGGCGCGGGCGAGCGCCTCGACCACGTCGCGCTCGTCGACGGGCTGGGTGCGGAAGTCGCGCCAGCCCGGCAGCGCCAGCACCGGCATCCGCTCGATCAGGCGCACGAGGAAGCGGAACGAGCGCGAGCGAGCGCCGATCACGATCGAGGCGCGCAGTGCGAGCGCCTCGGGGACGGCCTCGATCAGCACGCGCTCGACCGCGAGGCGGCTCGACAGGTGGGCCGAAGGCGCGACCGCCTCGGGGACGAGGCCGCCGAGATAGACGACGCGCCGCACGCCGGCCGCGCGCGCCGCGGCCGCGAACCGCTCGGCGGAGGCCAGCTCGCGGTCGGAGAAGCGCGCGCCGTTGGCCGCGGGCGGCGGCGGCTCCATCGAGTGGATCAGGAAGTAGGCGACGTCGACGCCGTCGAGCGCCGCGTCGAGCCCTTCGCCGCTGACCGCGTCGCCGACGACGACCGGCACGTCGACGGCGACGCGGGCCGGATCTCGCGCGAAGCCGCGCAGCTCGTGACCGTCCCGTCGGAGGCGCGGCACGAGCCGCGATCCGACGAATCCGCTGACGCCCGTTATCAGGATTCGCATGCCTCAGACAGCATGACGGGACGACTTGTGAAAAACCTTCGCAAAATGCGGGGGGTTCCTGGCGGCCATAGCAAAAATCCGTGGATTTGCAGGTGAATCCAGACGACTTCGAAAGTTCCTGCGTTTTGCGGGAAACGACATTGAGCGGCCCTCGCCGGTTTGTTTGACTGCCGCCTCCGAGTACGAGCAAGGTGGCCCACGGGGTCAGCAAAGGGAGGTCGAAGGACAGGATGGCGAAGGGTCGTGTGAATGGACGCAGAGTCGGTTGCGAAGACTGCTTCTTCCGTCAGAACCTGCTCTGCGCGCTCGCGGACGACGAACCGTGCGCGACCTTCCGGCCGGCCCATCCCGATGGCCTTCGACCACCTCGCCAGCTGCGCTTCCAGTTCCGTCAGGAGCGGCGCACGCAAGCCGTCTGGGCGATGCCCTCGGCGCAGGAGCAGGCCGCCCTCCACGCTTGACGCGGGAAGCCGGTCGATCGGAGGTGGGCGCCGGAAGCTGGCCGCACGGCTAGAGTGTCCGACCCACTGTGGGAAGGCCCCCGGCGTGAAGATCACCGTGCTCGGAAAGTCACCCGCCTGGCAGGACGCTGGCGGAGCGTGCAGCGGCTACCTCGTCGAGGAGGGTGACACGACCCTGCTCGTCGACTGCGGCAACGGCGTCTTCGGCAAGCTGCGCCAGGTGGTCGACTACGCCGAGGTCGACGCCGTCGTCGTCTCGCATCTGCACTCGGACCACTGCATCGACCTGATCCCCTACTCGTACGCGCTCTCCTACTCGCCGCGGGCGCGCGCCTTCCCGCATCCGCGCCCGACGCTCTACGTGCCGCCGGGCGGGCGCGACGTCTTCCGCCAGATCGCCGGCGCGTGGAACACGCCTGAGCTGGTCGAGCAGGCCTTCTGCCTGATCGAGTACGAGCCGGCGCGCGAGATCACGCTCGGCGCGCTGACGATCACCTTCCACGAGGTGCCGCACTTCATCCGCACGCACGCGGTGAAGGTCGCCGGCCCGAGCGGCAGCTTCACCTTCGGCGCCGACTGCTGCCCCAACGAGGCGCTCGTCGAGTTCGCGCGCGACACCGACCTGCTGATGCTGGAGGCGACGCTGGAGACGCCCGAGGAGGGCCACCGCGGCCACCTCACGTGGGCGGAGGCCGGTGCGCACGGCCGCGCCGCCGGCGCCAAGCGCCTCGTGTTGACGCACATCGCCGCCGACGAGGACCTCGACAGAGCCCGCGTCGAGGCCGAGCGCGAGTTCGGCGGACCGATCGAGATCGCGGTCGAGTTCGCCACTTACACCATCTGAACGTCATCTGAGATGTCAGCCAGACGCTCGGACGGGTAGATTCCGGCGCATGGCTCCGGAACGCGACCTCTTCGCGAACTTCGAGCGGATGCGGCGGGAGATGGACGAGCTGTTCGGCGACGTCCTCCAACGGCCTGGCATCGCGCCCCGCAAGCGCGGCGGCTTCTCGCCCGCTGTCGACGTGTACTACGCCGACGGTCCGCCTCGCGCCGTCGTCACCGCGGAGCTGCCGGGCATCGACGCCGACAGACTGTCGCTGGAGATCCAGGGCCGCGAGCTGGTGCTCTCCGGCCATCGCCGCGCCAACGAGGCCGAGGGCCGCGTCTACCAGCAGGTCGAGATCGAGCACGGTCCCTTCCGGCGCGTCGTGCAGCTCGGCGCGGAGGTGCGCGCCGAGGAGGCGAAGGCGATCTACGAGGACGGCCTGCTGCGCGTCGAGCTGCCGCTGATCGAGCCGGAGAAGCGCCGTCGCAGCGTGCCGATCGAGGTGCCGCGAGCCGGCGCCAGAGGGCGCAGAGGCGGCTCCTCGTGATCGAGATCGGCACGCCCGGCCAGGCCCGCGAGATCGAGATCCCGACTCAGCGCTCGCTGCCGACCGTGCTGCCGGTGCTGCCGCTGCGCGACAGCGTCACGTTCCCGGAGACGCTCGTCCCGCTTGCGGTCGGCCAGGAGCGCAGCATGGCGCTCGTCAACGACGTGCTCGGCGGCGACCGGATGATCGCGCTCGTCGCCAGCCGCAAGCCGGAGCTGGAGACGCCCGGTCCCGAGGACCTCTACGACGTCGGCGTGGCCGGGGTCGTCGCGCGGATGCTGAAGGTCCCTGACGGGACGCTGCGGATCCTCGTGCAGGCGACGCAGCGGATCCGCGTCGCCGGCTGGGAGAGAACGGAGCCCTACCTCGTCGCGCAGGTCGAGGAGGCGCCCGACGTCAACGGGCAGGAGACGCCGGAGCTGATCGCGCTGATGCGCAACGTGCAGGCGACCTTCTCGAACATCGTCGAGGAGGTCCCGTACCTGCCCGAGGAGCTGCACATCGCGATTGCCAACCTCGACGACCCCGGCGCGCTCAGCCACCTGATCGCGAGCGCGCTGCGGATCAGAACCGAGGAGAAGCAGGGGCTGCTGGAGGAGCTCGACGTCGCCAAGCGCCTGCGGCGGCTGTCGGAGATCCTCGCGCGCGAGCTGGAGGTCGTCGCGCTCGGCTCCAAGATCCAGTCGCAGGTCCAGTCCGAGCTCGACAGAACCCAGCGCGAGTACTTCCTGCGCCAGCAGCTGAAGGCGATCCAGGAGGAGCTGGGGGAGGGCGACGAGATGGCGGCCGAGGCGGAGGAGCTGCGCGAGCAGCTCGACGCGATCGAGCTGCCGCAGGAGGTCCGCACCCAGGTCGACCGCGAGCTGTCGCGGCTGGAGCGGATCCCGCCGGCCTCCGCCGAGCATGGCGTGATCCGCGGCTACCTCGAGTGGATCGCCTCGCTGCCGTGGAGCGAGCGCACCGAGGACAACCTCGACCTCAGACACGCGCGCGCGGTCCTCGACGAGGACCACTACGACATCGAGCAGGTCAAGGACCGCATCCTCGAGTTCCTCGCCGTGCGCAAGCTGAAGCCGGACGCGCGCGGCTCGATCCTCTGCCTCGTCGGCCCGCCCGGCGTCGGCAAGACCTCGCTCGGCAGATCGATCGCGCGGGCGCTCGAGCGCAGATTCGAGCGCATCTCGGTCGGCGGCGTGCGCGACGAGGCCGAGATCCGCGGCCACCGCCGCACGTACATCGGCGCGATGCCGGGCGTGATCATCCGCGCCCTGCGCGACGCCGGCTCCAAGAACCCGCTGTTCATGATCGACGAGATCGACAAGATGGGCTCGGACTTCCGCGGCGACCCGGCCAGCGCGATGCTGGAGGTGCTCGACCCCGAGCAGAACGCGACCTTCCGCGACCACTACCTGGACCTGCCGTTCGACCTCTCCGACGCGATGTTCGTGACGACGGCGAACACGCTCGACACGATCCCCGGCCCGCTGCGCGATCGCATGGAGACGATCCAGCTCGCGGGCTACACCGAGGAGGAGAAGCTGGAGATCGCGCGGCGCTACCTCGTGCCGCGCCAGATCGAGCGCAACGGTCTGCGCAGAGCGCAGATCGCCTTCAGCGACGCGGCGCTCAAGACGATCATCTCCGACTACACGCGCGAGGCCGGCGTGCGCGGGCTGGAGCGTGAGATCGGCACCGTCTGCCGCAAGATCGCGCGCCAGGTCGCCGAGGGCAGACTGGCGAGAAAGGCGACGATCTCCGGCCCGCGCGTGCGCGAGCTGCTGGGCAAGCGCCGCGTCTTCCGCGAGACGCGCCGCCGCACCGCCGAGCCGGGCGTCGCGACCGGGCTTGCGTGGACGCCGGCCGGTGGCGACGTGCTGTTCGTCGAGGCGACCGCGATGGGCGGCAGCGGCAAGCTGACGATCACCGGCCAGCTCGGCGACGTGATGCGCGAGTCGGCGCAGGCGGCGCTGTCGTGGGTCCGCAGTCATCCGCCGGAGGCGATCGACGACGCCTGGTTCGCCGAGCACGACGTGCACGTCCACGTCCCCGCCGGCGCGATCCCGAAGGACGGCCCCAGCGCCGGCATCACGATCGCGACCGCGCTCGTCTCGCTGTTGACGCGGCGGCCGGTGCGCGCCGACGTCGCGATGACGGGCGAGATCACGCTGACCGGCCAGGTGCTGCCGATCGGCGGCCTGAAGGAGAAGGCGCTGGCGGCTCAGCGCAGCGGCATCAAGGTCGTGATCGCTCCGGCGCTCAACGAGCAGGACGTCGACGACATTCCGGAGCATCTGCGCAAGGACCTCGACTTCCACTTCGTCTCGCGGATCGAGCAGGTGCTCGAGATCGCGCTCGCCGCGCGCGCGGCCGCGCGCCGCAACGGGACCGGCCCGCGCGCGGTCGCCGCGCTCTGAGCCGGTCCGCCCGACCTCCGCGTCAGCCCTCTGTGCAAGGGGTAAGGTGAAGGCCACCGGAGAAACGGACCAAGGAGTTTCTGGGCATGGCAGCAGCACGCACCAAGAAGGCGAAGAAGGCGGCGACAGCGGCCGCTGCGACGACCACGCCGTGGGTCCAGCGGCTCGTCGACGACGAGGATCTGCGCGACAACTTCCGCGTCGCGTTCGAGGCTGCCAGGGACGCTTACGATCGGATCTCCTCCGACGGCAAGAGCCCGAAGGCGCTCGTCGAGGACAAGAAGCTGCAGAAGGACCTGAACAAGGCCGCGGGCGCGCTCAAGGACGCCGGTTCGGCGTTGAAGGACGGGCCCAAGAAGAAGAAGAAGCGGCATCCTGGGCGCAAGCTGCTGCTGCTCGTCATCGGCGCCGGCATCGCGCTCGCCGTCAGCGAGGACCTGCGGACGAAGGTGCTCGACGCGCTGTTCGGCAAGGAGGAGGAGTTCGAGTACACCTCCACCACCACGCCGGGCGCTCCACCGGCCGCGTAAGCGGCCCGCGACAGTCTCAGCCGTTCCGAGAGGGCGTCCTTCGGGGCGCCCTCTCTGTGTCTGAACGTCGCTGTCTGGCTGAGCGGCCAGCTACGATGGGCCGATGTCCGCCACGGATGCGATCGCCGCGGAGCCCCAGCGCACGCTGGAGAGTGACAAGGCGAGAAGGATCGTCGACGCGATGCGCGTCAGCGTCGCGGTGCGCGGCGCGGCCGGCTCGACCTTCGACCACGTCGCCCGCGAGGCCGGCGTCTCGCGCGGCCTGCTGCACTACTACTTCGGCACGAAGGAGCGCCTGCTCGTCGAGGTCGTGCGGCGCGACTGCGACATCCGCATCGCCGGTCTGGCCGCGCAGCTGCAGGACGCCCACACCGCCGACGACTTCATCGACGGGCTCGTGCGCGGTCTCTCCGAGCTGGTCGAGGGCGACTCCGACCTCGTCACGCTGATGTACGAGCTGTTCACGCTCTCGCGCCGCAATGACGAGATCGCCGGTGCGCTCGCCGACCTCTGCCAGAAGATGCGCGGTCACCTCGCCGAGTCGCTCGCCGAGAAGCGCGAGGAGGGAGTGCTGCGGCTCGGCGCCGAGCCCGACGCCGTCGCCGGCGTGCTGCTCGCGCTCGCCGACGGGCTCGCGCTGCGGTTCCTGACCGAGCCGAAGCTCGACCCGCGGCCGACCGTGACGGCTGCCGTCGCCGCGGCGCGCACGTTGATCGCCGACCCGGCGTAGCCGGTGGGATTGCGGCGCTGCGGCGCGTCGCGCTCATCGCCGCAGGGGTGCTGCTGGCGTTGCTGCTGGTCGGCCAGTTCGCGCTGCCGCGCGTCGCGGAGGACGTCGTGAGGGACAGGCTCGGGAACGACGAGGTGGAACAGGTCGAGGTCGACGCGCTGCCCGCGGTCGAGCTGCTGTGGCGCCACGCCGACCGCGTCAGCGCGCGCGTGCGCAGCTACGACGCGCAGGCCAACGACGTCGCCGACGACATCGCGCAGACGGCCGGCGTGCAGCAGCTCGACGTGCGCATCGAGCGGGTTCGCGCGGCGGCCGGGCTGGAGCTGCGCGACGTGCTCGTGGAGAAGCGCGACGGGGTGCTGCACGGCAGCGCGGTGCTCGATCCCGGCCAGCTCGCGGCGGCGCTGCCGGCGGGCGTCGAGGGCGAGCTGGTGCCGCGGGCGGACGGCGCGGTCGTCGTCGATGCCCGCATCGCGGGCGCGCCGGTGCGGCTGCGCGTCGAGGTGGTCGACGGTCGCGTCGTCGCGCGCCCGGAGGGGCTGCTCGGGCTGCTCACCTCCTACACGCTGTTCGCCGACCCGCGCATCGACGTCGAGCGGGTCAGCGCCGAGCCCGGCGCCGACGGCCGCGTCCTCCTGCGCGCGCAGGCTCGCGTTCGCTAGCCCAGCAACCTCGGCATCCGCGCCAGCAGCCGCAGCGAACCGCTCGGGCGCAGCCGTCGCCGCACCAGCGCCATCCGCGGGTCGATCCGCCCCGCCGCCACGTCGACCCAGTCCTCGACGCTGCAGTGGAAGGTCAGGTCGGCGCCGCCGGCGACCGCGCCGGGCATCGCGCGCGTGTGACCGTTGTCGATCCGCAGGTGCCACGGCTCGGCGTCGGTGAACTCCCATCCGAGCGTCACCGGCCGGCGCGGCGCGTAGCGGTGGTCGACGAGCCCCTCGACGCCGTCGAACAGCAGTCTCAGCGTCGCGCGGTCGCGCGCGGGCGGGCCGGTCTTCTCGCCGAGGTAGCCGGCTCTCAGCAGCGCGACGCCGTACTCGGCGCGCTCACGCGGGCGCTGTCCGCGCGGCAACGGCAGCCGCATCTCGTCCAGCGGCATCCCGGCCGCGCGCAGCTTGCTGTCGAGCGAGGCGATCCCCAGCTCGTAGATGTCGAGCAGCTCGAAGCCGAACGCGGTCGCGTAGCGCTCGTCCCAGCCCGGCGGGACGAAGACGGCGAGCGCCCACGGGAGCACCTCGCGCAGCAGCTCGGCGACGGCCTCCTTGCACTCCGGGTCCTCGCGCTGGAGGTCGTAGAGCAGCTTGACGCCGAAGCCGATGTGGCGCTGCTCGTCGAACTCGACGTTGCGCATGCCGCCGTAGAAGCCGGGCAGCGTCTCGCGCCGCTCCAGGTAGCCGGTGATGAAGTGCTGGCCCGACTGCGCCAGCGTCGCCTCGACGATCAGGTGGTAGAGCGCGATGGCGGCCGCCAGCTTCGGCTTCGATCTGTCCCGGCGCAGCTCGTCGGCCATCGTGTCGAGGCGGTCGAAGACTCTGCGGAAGCCCCACGTCAGCTGCGGCGCGATCGCCGCCAGCCCGCCGGCCATCGTGCCGTCGCCTACGTCTGCGACCTCGTGCATGAAGCGCTTGAAGAAGACGGCGTGGCGCGCTTCGTCGACCTGCTGCGTGGCGAGGAAGTACTTCTGCTCCTCCAGCGGCGCGGCGTCGATGTACGGCGAGAGGTTGTCGGCGACGGCGTCCTCGCCGTGGAAGAAGAGCGAGTAGTTCCACAGCGCCGCTCTGCGCTCGAACGGGTCGAAGCGCTCCTGCCACTGCTCGCGGTCCGCGCTGAAGTCGATCTCGGTCGCGCTCCAGTTGCCGCGTTCCCAGCGGGCGTAGAGGTCCGTGTAGCTGATCTGCTCGGTCGCGCTGACGACGGCCATCTGGCACCTCCTCGGTTGCACCGGATGGTGCAACCGTACCGACGCCCGACCGGACTGGCTAGGCGGACAGTTTGGGAGACTGCCAGGGCGCCTTCAGGCGGCGCTCGAGCTCGGGCGCCAGCTCGTCGATCGCGATCCGCACCTGCTCCAGCGAGTCGCGGTCGCGCAGCGTGACGGTGCGGTCTTCGAGCGTCTGGTGGTCGACCGTCACGCCCCACGGCGTGCCGATCTCGTCCTGGCGGCGGTAGCGCTTGCCGATCGAGCCGCCCTCGTCGTACTCGGCCTGCATCCGCTGGCGCAGGTCGTCGAAGATCTCTCTGGCGACCTCGGGGTGGCCGGCCTTCTTCAGCAGCGGCATCACCGCGACCTTGACCGGCGCGAGCTTCGGGTGCAGGCGCAGGACGGTGCGCACGTCGCCTTCGACCTCCTCCTCGTCATAGGAGTCGACGAGGAAGGCGAGCGTCGCGCGGTCGGCGCCGGCGGCCGGCTCGATCACGTGCGGCGTGTAGCGCTCGCCGGTGCCGGGGTCCATGTACTCGAGCTTCTCGCCCGACGCCGTTCTGTGCGCGTTGAGGTCGAACTCGCCGCGGTTGGCTATGCCCTCCAGCTCCGACCAGCCGATCGGGAAGAGGTACTCGACGTCGCTCGTGCCGGACGCATAGTGCGACAGCTCGTCCTGGTCGTGGGCGCGCAGGCGCAGATGGTCGGGCCGGATGCCGAGGTCGGTGTACCAGCGCTCGCGAGCGGAGAGCCAGTGGGCGAACCACTTCGGCGCCTCGTCCGGCGGCGTGAAGAACTCCATCTCCATCTGCTCGAACTCGCGCGTGCGGAAGATGAAGTTGCCGGGCGTGATCTCGTTGCGGAACGACTTGCCGACCTGCGCGATCCCGAACGGCGGCTTTCTGCGCGCGAACTGGAGCACGTTCTTGAAGTTGATGAAGATGCCCTGCGCCGTCTCAGGCCGCAGGTAGACGGTCGCGCCCTCGTCTCTGACGGGCCCGACGGTCGTCTCGAACATCAGGTTGAAGGCGCGCGGCTCGCTCAGCTCGCCGCCGCAGGTCGGGCATCTGACGAGCGCCGGGTCCTCGCCGTTCTCGACGGCGGCCTCCTGGAGGTGGTCGAGGCGCCACCGTCTCTTGCACTCGCCGAGGCACTGCACGAGCGGGTCGCTGAAGCCGGCGAGATGGCCGCTGGCCTCCCACACGCGCGGGCTCTGGATGATCGCCGAGTCGATCGCGACGACGTCGTCGCGCTCCTGCAGCATCGAGCGCCACCACTCGTTCTTGACGTTCGTCTTCAGCAGCACGCCGTAGTGCCCGTAGTCGTACGTCGATCCGACTCCGCCGTAGATCTCGGAGGAGGGGAAGATGAAGCCGCGCCGCTTGCAGAGCGCGACGATCTTGTCCATGGTCACGATGTCGTTCGCCATCAGGTGGCGGATGCTAGCCGGGTCGGCGGGGTCGGCGCACGGACATCGTTCCTTGGCACTCTCGCGGTGAGAGTGCCAACGGACATGCCATACTCTTCCGACGATGCCGATCTACGAGTACCGCTGCGAGAACGGGCACAACTTCGACGCGATCCAGCGCATGAGCGACGATCCGCTCACGACCTGCGAGGTCTGCGGCGCTCCCGTTCAGCGCGTCCTGCATGCGCCCGCCGTGCACTTCAAGGGCTCGGGCTTCTACAACACCGACTACGGTACGAAGAAGCGCGCCCGCGAGTTGAAGAGCGCGGGCGAGGGCACCAGCAAGAGCAACGGTGATGGCGCCAAGAGCAGCGACACGAAGTCGACCGACAGCAGCTCGACGACCGCTTCGTCTTCGTCGTCGTCCGACGGCAAGTCGGGCAGCGGATCGACGAGCGGCGGCGACAAGGCCGCCAAGAGCACCGCGAGGTAGCGGCGCGCTCGCGGCGGCGGCCGCGCTCCTGCTCGCGCTCCCGGCCGCCGGCATGGCGGACGACTCGTCGCGCTACCTCGGGCAGGTCACCGACACGCTGCGCGCGCCGACGCACAAACTCGCCGCGGGTGCCGACGGACGGGCGCTCGCCGACCTCGTCTTCGTCGACCGCGACGAGGACGGCACGACCTACCGCACCTGCGTCAGACGGATCGGCCGCGCGACGGTGCGGACCTGCTTCACGACCGTCAGCGGCGACGCCGGCGGGCCGGCGATCACGCCGCTGAGATTCCAGCGCGGCCGCTACGCCGTGTCGTGGTCGGTCGCCGGCGAGTCGGTCGCCGCCTGGCGCTTCCGCGTCGTCTGAGCGGCGCCGGGCGCGGGCGCGCCTGCGCTTGCCGCGCCCGCGGCGGGTGCCGCCGCGCGCGCCAGTTCGATCAGCGCCCGTGCCGCCGGGCTCGCCGGTCCGTGCGCGCGCCACGCCAGCTCCATCCGCGCGTGCAGCCTCGGCGTGCCGATTGCGATCGCGTGCAGTTCGCTGCCGGGCGCGACCGCGACGACGCGCGGCAGGATCGCGATGCCGAGCCCGCGCCGGGCCAGTTGCACGAGCACGGCCGGGTCGCTCGCCTCGAAGGCGATCCGCGGCGTCATGCCGGCGGCGGCGCAGCCGGCGTCGAACGCGCTGCGCAGCCCGCTGCCGCGCGGCAGGCTGATCAGCGGCAGGCCGGCCAGCTCGACCAGCGCGATCGCGCCGCGGCCGACGAGCGGGTGGCCGGGCGCGACCGCGGCGACCAGCGGCTCCTCCAGCAGCGTCGCGACCTCGGCGCCGGCCGGCGGCGGGCCGGCGAGCGCGGCGACGGCGAGGTCGATCTGGCCGTCGAGCAGGCGCGCCAGCAGCGTGTCGGAGTTGCCCTCGGTCAGCGTCACATCGACCGCCGGGTGGGCGCGGTTGAAGCGGCCGAGCAGGTCGCTGACGAAGCCGGCCGGGCCGCCCGGGACGATCCCGACCGCGACGCTGCCGCGCAGCAGGCCGGCCAGCTCGTCGACGGCCTCGCGCACGCCCGCGACCGCCTCCAGCGCCGCTCGCGCCCGCGGCAGGACCGCCTCGCCGACGGCGGTCAGCCGCACACGGCGGCCGGAGCGGTCGAACAGCTCGTGGCCCAGCTCCGCCTCCAGTCTGCGCACCTGCGCGCTGACGCCCGGCTGCGCAACGTGCAGCGCGGCGGCCGCCTGCGTGAAGCTGGCCGTCTCGGCGACGGCGACGAAGTATTCGAGCTGGCGCAGTTCCATACGTGATGCTTCTGGCGAGCAGCAATCATAGATCTTGTGCTTCTGGTCACGCGAGGGGACGCTTGCGGGCATGACCACGACACGCGAACTCGCCCAGACGCCGGAAGACCTTGCCCGCCTCTTCGTCCAGCGCGCCAACGCCCGCGACGCGGAGGGGCTCGCGGCGCTCTACGCGCCCGACGCCGTGATGGGCTTCCCGCCCGGCGCCGCGACCGTCGGCCGCGAGGCGATCCAGGCCGTGCTGGAGCAGATGCTGGCCCACGCGCCGCTGCCGTTCCCGCTGGAGGAGCCGCTGCCGACGCTGATCCACGGCGACCTGGCGCTGACGGCGACCCGCCCCTCCGACGGCAGCGGCGGCCGCGCGCAGGTGGCGCAGCGCCAGCCCGACGGCAGCTGGCTGCGGATCCTCGACCGGCCGGAGGCGGGAGCCTCCTAGCCGTCCATGAACGACTGCACGGCGCGCTGCTTCTCGGCGTCGTCGACGACGAGGCCGGAGCCGCCGTCGGGCAGCGTCTCGAAGCTGGACGGTCTCAGCACCTCGACCGGCGGCGTGCCGCCGATCGCCGCGGCGCCGAAGAAGCCGAGCAGCGTCGGGCCGCCCATGTCGGTCCGCATCGCCTTCGGCGCCGCCCACGAGACCCACGGCAGCCGGAAGAAGGTGCCGGGGGAGGTGACCTTGTCCTTGATCCCGCTCAAGATGTCCTGCTGGCGTCTGGCGCGGGTGAGGTCGTCCTCGGAGGGGTTGCAGGAGTTTCTGCGCGTGCGCGCGAGCGTCAGCGCGTCCTCGCCGTTGAGGTGGTTGACCCCTCTTCTGAGGTTGAGCGTCCAGCCGCCGTTGGAGATGCCGCCGCTGATCTCCGAGCAGACGCGGCCGGTCTTGACGTCGATCCCGCCGAGCGCGTCGATCAGCTTCGGGAAGTTCTCGAAGTCGACCTCGATCAGGTGGTTGATCGGGATCCCGAGGTACTGCTCGATCGTGTCGATCGACAGCGCCGCGCCGCCGAAGGCGTAAGCGGCGTTGATCTTCTGGCGGCCGTGGCCGGGGATGTCGACGACCGTGTCGCGCGGGATCGACAGGCGCGCCGACGTGCCGCCGCCGACGCGCCACAGCAGGATCGTGTCGGAGCGGCTCGGGCCGCTGGTCGAGGCACCGGGCTCCTTCGTCCCCTCCGGCCGCTGGTCGGAGCCGAGGATCAGCACGTTGTTGGCCGAGGTGAGCGGGTAGCCGGCGTCGGTCAGCGCCGCCTTCGCCTCGTCCGAGACCTTGCCCTTCTGGATCTGCGCGCTGACGAGGAACAGCACGAGCGACAGCGCCAGCCACGCGCCGACCGCCAGCGCCAGCCACTTGATGACGCGCCCGACGGTGATCGCCCGGCGCGGCCGTCGACCGCGGCCACCGCGACCGGGCAGGCGCAGCCGCCGCCCGCCGCCGTCGCCTCCGCCGCCGTCGTAGCCGCCCGCGTCGGGCTCGCCGAGACCGGCCGGCTCGCCGCGCAGCCGCTCGCGCAAGCCGCGCGGCTTCGTGCGGTAACGCGTGTACGCGGGCTCGTCGCCGGGCCGCGGGTCGGCGGCGCCGTCGCCGGCCGCGGGCCGTCCGGCGGGGCGCTCTCCGCGACGTGCGGAGTCGTCGTCGCCGGCGCGGTAGACGCGGTAGGAGGGCTGGTCGCCGCGCTCGGGGGGATCGTCGCCGTGCTCTGCCATGGGGCCCGTCTATAGTGCCGACGATGTCGGCCGAGTGCGTTATCGGCGTCGACCTCGGCGGCACCAAGGTGCTCGCCGGCGTGCTCGACGGAGAGCTGAATGTTCACAACCGCGTGTACAGATCTGTGCATGGGTTGCCGCAGGGTGAGCTGATCGAGGTGATCGTCGCCGCGGTCGAGGAGGTGCGGGCCGCCGCCGACGCGGAGATCTCCGCCGTCGGCTTCGGGATCCCGTGTCTGATCGACCAGCGCACCGGCGTCGCGACGATGGCGGTCAACCTGCCGATCAGAGACATGCCGTTCCGCGACGTGATGGCCGAGCGGCTGGGCCTGCCGGTCCACGTCGACAACGACGCCAACATGGCGGCGCTGGCGGAGTTCCGCGCCGGCGCGGCAGTCGGCGTCACCGACGCGGTCGTGCTGACGATCGGCACCGGCATCGGCGGCGGTCTGATCCTCAACGGCCGCCTCTACCGCGGCGCGATCGGCTCCGGCGCGGAGCTGGGCCACATGGTGATCGAGGTCGACGGCCCGCGCTGTCAGGGCAACTGCCCCAACCACGGCTGCCTCGAGGTGCTCGCCTCCGGCACCGCGCTCGCGCGCGAGGGCACCCGCATCGCCGGCGAGCGGTCCGACTCGCTGCTCGGCAGAGCGCTCGCCGACGGCCGCACCGTCAACGGCGCGCTGGTGACCGAGCTGGCGCACGACGGCGATCAGGCCGCGATCGACACGCTCGCGCTGATCGGCCGCAACCTCGGCGTCGGGATCGCCAACTACCTCAACATCTTCAACCCCGACGTCGTCGTGATCGGCGGCGGCGTGATCGCCGCCGGCGAGCTGCTGATGGCGCCCGCGCGCGAGGAGGCGGCGCGCCGCGCGCTGCCGACGATGCGCGATCACGGTCGCATCGTCGTCGCCAGCTTCGGCCCAGAGGCCGGCATGGTCGGCGCCGGCGCGCTCGCGCTCGACGAGCTGGGGAAGACCCGGCCAGAGGGCTCGGTCTCCTAAGTGGCCGGGCGTCTGATCGTCTGCCCGACGCCGATCGGCAACCTCGAGGACGTCACGCTGCGCGTCCTCTCGGCGCTGCGCGAGGCGGATCTGATCGCCTGCGAGGACACGCGTCGCACGCGCGTGCTGCTCGACCGTTACGGCGTCGGCGGCGAGCTGCTCTCCTACCACGAGCACAACGAGCGCGACCGCGCCGCCGAGCTGGTCAAACGGATGCAGAACGGCGCCAATGTCGCGCTCGTCTCCGACGCCGGCATGCCGCTCGTCTCCGATCCCGGCTTCCTGCTGGTGCAGGCGTGCGTCGCCGCCGGCCTCGCCGTCGAGGTGCTGCCCGGCCCGAGCGCCGCGCTCGCCGCGCTCGTCGCCTCCGCGCTGCCGGCCGAGCGCTGGCGCTTCGTCGGCTTCCTGCCGCGCAAGAGAGGCGAGCTGCGGACGGCGTTCGAGACCGACGAGACGCTGGTCGCGTTCGAGTCGCCGAACCGCCTCGCAGCGTCGCTGGCGGTGCTGGCCGAGGTCGATCCGCAGCGGCCGGTCGCCGTCTGCCGCGAGCTGACGAAGCTGCACGAGGAGATCGTGCGAGGCGGCGCGGCGGAGCTGGCGGAGCGCTACGCTGCCGAGGCGCCCCGGGGAGAGGTCGTGCTCGTCGTCGGCGCCGCGACCCCCGTGGCACCGGAGCTGGGCCCCGCTTTGGGCGCGCTGAGGAGACTGGTCGAGGCCGGCGCCAAGCCGCGTCCGGCGGCTGCCGTCGTCTCCGAGCTGACGGGCGTGTCGGCCAACGACCTTTATCGCGCCCTCACCTCCGAGCAGTAGTCACAAGCGCCACGAACGCGCTATTGTCTGACCATCGGACGATCTTGGTCCGATGGGCCGGGCGCGAGGCCCCCCGCAAGCGCGCCCCTCGACCACTTTTCGGAGAATGCTCGTCACAGACGGAACACGCGCCCGACGCTCGGGCCTGCGCGAGCTGTGGGACTCGTCGATCGGCAAGAAGATCGCCGTCGCCGTCTCGGGCGCGGTGCTCGTCGGCTACGTGGTCCTCCACATGCTCGGCAACCTCAACTCGCTGTACGGACCGGGCGGAGGCGACGCGCGCGTCGACGAGTACGCCCACTGGCTGCGCACCTTCGGCGAGCCGCTGCTGCCACACGGCTTCGTGCTGTGGGCCGTGCGCGTGCTGCTGCTGGTCGCGGTGATCGTCCACATCACCGGCGTCGTGCAGCTGAGAGCGCGCAGCCGCGCCGCTCGCGGCGGCCATGCCTCGCGCCGCATCGGTCGCAGCTTCTCCTCCGCGACGACGATGGTGACCGGCACGCTGCTGCTCGCCTTCATCGTCTTCCACATCCTTCAGTTCACGACGCTGACGATCGACGTCACGCCGCTGTCGGAGGGCGCCGTCTACGCGAACCTCTACAACGCCTTCCAGAAGTGGTACTTCGTGCTGCTCTACGTGCTGGCGGTCGGCTCGCTCGGCTTCCACCTGCGGCACGGCGTCTGGAGCGCGGTGCAGACGCTCGGGCTCGACTCGCCCGAGCGCAACCAGCCGCTGCGCCGCACCGCCGGCGCGCTGGCGGTCGTGATCGTCGTCGGCTTCCTGCTCGTGCCGATCCTCTTCTGGACCAACGCGCTCGGCGAGCCTGCCACCGTCACCGCCGCGCTCACGGGGGCGATCCGATGAGCTCCACGATCACGCTCGACGCGAAGATCCCCGCCGGTCCGCTCGAGGACAAGTGGAACACCTGGCTCGACGCGCACGCGCTCGTCGGCCCGCGCAACCGCGGCTCGCACACCGTCATCGTCGTCGGCACCGGCCTTGCCGGCGCGTCGGCCGCGGCCTCGCTCGCCGCGCAGGGCTTCCGCGTCAAGTCGTTCTGCTTCCAGGACTCGGCTCGCCGCGCCCACTCGATCGCCGCGCAGGGCGGCATCAACGCCGCGAAGGACTACGCCAACGAGGGCGACTCGGTCCGGCGCCTGTTCGTCGACACGATCAGAGGCGGCGACTTCCGCGCCCGTGAGGCGAACGTCTGGCGGCTGGCGCAGCTGTCGGCCAACATCGTCGACCAGGCGGTCGCGCAGGGCGTGCCGTTCAACCGCGAGTACGGCGGCGCGCTCGCGACCCGCTCGTTCGGCGGCGTGCTCGTGCAGCGCACCTTCTACTCGCGCGGGCAGACCGGCCAGCAGCTGCTGCTCGGCGCCTACAGCGCGCTGCAGCACCAGGTCTCCGCCGGCAACGCGAAGGTCTACAACCGCCACGAGATGCTCGACGTCGTGCTCGTCGACGGGGCGGCGCGCGGCATCATCGCCCGCAATCTCGTCACCGGCGAGCTGGAGCGTCACGCGGCCGACGCCGTCGTGCTCGCCTCCGGCGGCTACACGAACGTCTACTACCTGTCGACGAACGCGATGAACTCGAACGTCACGGCGGCCTGGCGCGCGCACAAGCGCGGGGCGCTGATGGCGAACCCCTGTTACACGCAGATCCACCCGACCTGCATCCCGCAGAGCGGCGAGTACCAGTCGAAGCTGACGCTGATGAGCGAGTCGCTGCGCAACGACGGCCGCGTCTGGGTTCCGCGCAAGCCGAGAGACTCGCGTCCGCCGGCGCAGATCCCCGAGGCCGAGCGGTACTACTTCCTCGAGGAGCGCTACCCCGCCTTCGGCAACCTCGTCCCGCGCGACGTCGCCTCGCGCGCCGCGAAGATCGTCTGCGACGAGGGCCTCGGCGTCGGCGGCACCGGCCGCGGCGTCTACCTCGACTTCCGCGACGCGATCGCGTCGGTCGGCAGAGCGACGGTCGCGGGCAAGTACGGCAACCTCTTCGACATGTACAGCCGCATCACGGCCGAGGATCCGTACGAGACGCCGATGATGATCTACCCGGCGCCGCACTACGCGATGGGCGGCCTGTGGGTCGACTACGAGCTGCAGACGACGATCCCCGGCTGCTTCGCGATCGGTGAGGCGAACTTCTCCGACCACGGCGCCAACCGCCTCGGCGCCAGCGCGATGATGCAGTGCCTCGCCGACGGCTACTTCATCGCGCCGCACACGGTCACCAACCACATCGCCAGACAGTCGACGAAGGTCGACGAGAGACACGCGGCGTTCGACGAGACGCTCGACGAGGTGCGCGGGCGGATCGACAGACTGATGAACGTCGGCGGCACGACCGCGCCGCAGGTGATCCACCGCGAGCTCGGCAACGTGATGCTCGACAAGTGCGGCATGTCGCGCGACGCCGAGGGCCTGACGCACGCGATCGAGCGGATCCACGAGATCCGCGACGAGTTCTGGAACGACGTGCGCGTCGACGGCAGGCCCGACCAGCTCAACCAGAGCCTCGAGCTGGCCGGCCGCGTCGCCGACTTCATCGAGTTGGCCGAGGTCATGTGCATGGACGCGCTTCGGCGTGAGGAGTCGGCCGGCGGCCACTTCCGCGAGGAACACCAGACCGGCGACGGCGAGGCGCTGCGCGACGACGACAGATTCGCGACCGTGACCGCGTGGGAGTACGGCGGCGAGGGCGGGATGCCGGTCGCGCACGAGGAGCAGCTCACGTTCGACAACGTCAAGCTCGCGACCCGGAGCTACAAGTGAACTTCACATTGCAGATCTGGCGCCAGGACTATCCGGGCGACTCGGGCCGCTACGAGACGGTCGAGGTCACCGACATCGACGCCGAGGCGTCGTTCCTCGAGATGCTCGACCAGGTCAACGAGAGCCGCATCGCCGGCGGCGGGGACGCCGTCGCGTTCGACAGCGACTGCCGCGAGGGCATCTGCGGCGCCTGCTCTCTGATGATCGACGGGCTGCCGCACGGGCCGCAGCAGGTCACCACCTGCCAGACGTACATGCGTGACTTCAGAGACGGCCAGACGATCAGAGTCGAGCCGTTCCGCAACAACGCCTTCCCGGTCCTGAGAGATCTCGTGACCGACCGCAGCGCGCTCGACCGCATCGTCGAGTCCGGCGGCTTCATCTCGACGACGACCGGCCCGCAGCCGGAGCCGAACTCGATGCCGGTCAGCCCCGAGACGCAGAAGACGGCGATGGACGCCGCGATCTGCATCGGCTGCGGCGCCTGCGTCGCCGCCTGCCCCAACGGCGCGGCGATGCTGTTCACCGGCGCGAAGGTGACCCATCTCAACGTCCTGCCGCAGGGTCAGGCGGAGCGCGGGACGCGCGTGCGCTCGATGGTCCACCAGATGGACGCGGAGGGCTTCGGCGGCTGCACCAACTTCGGCGAGTGCTCGCTCGCCTGCCCGCAGGAGATCTCGATCGACGTGATCGGGACGCTCAACCGCGAGTACCGCAGAGCGGTCCGCGAGGAGAAGAAGGCGACCAAGAAGATGGTCGCGCAGTAGGCAGCCTCGCACCGCGGGACGGCGCGCCGCGATCCCGGCGCGCCGGCCGCTACTGTAGTCGGCCGCGTGCCCTATTACGTCACCACCCCGATCTACTACGTCAACGCGCAGCCGCATCTCGGCCACGCGTACACGACGATCGCCGCCGACGTGCTCGCGCGGCACATGCGCCAGCGCGGTGAGCGCGTCTTCTTCCTCACCGGCACCGACGAGCACGGCGAGCCGGTAGCGCTCGCGGCCGAGAGAGCCGGCGTCAGCCCCAAGGAGCTGGCCGACAAGAACGCCGCGCGCTTCGAGGCGATGATGCCGCGGCTGAACGTCACCAACGACTTCTTCATCCGCACCTCCGATCCGCGTCACGTCAGACGCGTGCAGGAGGTGATGCAGCGGATCCACGACAACGGCCACACCTACCTCGGCACCTACGAGGGCTGGTACTGCCCGCGCTGCGCCGACTTCAAGAACGAGAACGAGATCGCGGAGGGCAACACCTGCCCGATCCACCACATCCCCCTGCTGCGTGAGCAGGAGGAGAACTGGTTCTTCAAGCTCTCCAGCTTCCAGGAGCCGCTGGAGCGGCTGTACGCGGACCGGCCCGACTGGGTCAAGCCCGAGTCGCGGCGCAACGAGGCGCTCTCGTTCATCAGATCGGGCCTGCGCGACGTCTCGCTCTCGCGCGGCAAGTTCACCTGGGGCGTGCCGGTCACGTGGGATCCCGAGCACGTCTTCTACGTCTGGTTCGACGCGCTGCTGAACTACTACACGGCGCTCTCGTTCGCGGACGAGGGCGAGGACCTGACCGACCTCTTCTGGCCGCCGAACGTCCACCTGATCGGCAAGGACATCCTCAAGTTCCACGCCGTCTACTGGCCGGCGATGCTGATGGCGGCCGGGCTGGAGCTGCCGCGCTCGGAGATGGTCCACGGCTATCTGCTGCTCGACGGCGAGAAGATGTCGAAGTCGCTCGGCAACGTGCTCGACCCGTTCGACGTGATCGACAGATTCGGCACGGACGCGCTGCGCTTCTACTGCTTCCGCGAGGTCTCCTTCGGGCAGGACGGCTCGGTCTCGACGACCGGCTTCGAGGCGCGCTACGAGAGCGAGCTGGCCAACGGCTACGGCAACCTCGCCAGCCGCACGGTCGCGATGATCGGGCGCTACCGCGACGGCGTCGTGCCGGCGGTCCCGACCGACGCCGCGCTGGCGCGGGAGTTCGACGGCCTCGCCGCGACGGTCGCCGGCCTGCTCGACAGAGCGGAGCCGAGCCAGGCGCTGGAGGAGATCTGGGTGCGCGTGCGGCGGCTCAACAGATACGTCGAGGAGCGCGCGCCGTGGAAGCTGGCGAAGGACCCTGAGCAGGCGGCCCTGCTCGACGAGACGCTGGCGACGCTGGCCGAGGGGCTGCGCGTCGTCACGGTGCTGCTGCATCCCTACATCCCGGAGACGGTCACGAAGCTGCTGGCCGCGCTTGACCGCCCGTCGCTCGACTTCGACGGCGCCGCGTTCTCGGCGCAGGGGTGGGGGACCGCGGTCGCCGCGATCGAGCCGCTGTTCCCCAAGACGCAGAGATAGGGGCGGGCGGCGCGATGATCGACAGCCACACCCACGTCACCTCGTGCAGAGCGCCTGCCGCCGAGCTGGTCGCGCAGGCCGAGCAGGCCGGCGTCCATCGCCTGCTGACGATCGGGACCGAGTCGGACTCCTGCCGCGCTGCGCTGCAGCTGGCCGAGGACTTCCCGCAGGTCTACGTCGGGATCGGCCGCCACCCCAACAGCGCGACCGGCTTCGACGACGCCGACCTCGCGGAGCTGCGGGCGCTCGCCGCGCATCCGAAGTGCCGCGCGATCGGCGAGACCGGGCTCGACTTCTACCGCGACAACGCGCCGCGCGCGGACCAGGAGCGCGCCTTCCGCGCCCAGATCGCGCTCGCGCGCGAGGTCGACAAGCCGCTCGTGATCCACACGCGCGCCGCCGACGACGACACGCTGACGCTGCTGGCCGAGGAGGCCGACGGCGTGCGCGTGATCCTGCACTGCTTCTCGATGGCCGACAAGGTCGACCTCTGCGTCGAGCGCGGCTACTGGATCTCGTTCGCCGGCAACGTCACCTACCCGGCCAACGCCGACCTGCGCGCCGCGGCGGTGCGGGTGCCGGCCGACAAGCTGCTGGTCGAGACCGACGCCCCGTACCTCAGCCCGCAGCCGGTGCGCAAGGAGCGCAACGTGCCCGCCAACGTCGCGCTGACGGCGCAGCTCGTCGCAGTCGAGCGGCGGGTCTCGTATGCCGAGCTGGAGGCGCAGGTCGAGGCGAACGCGTCCGAGCTGTTCGCCTGGTGACCGAGCCGAACGAGCCGACCCAGCCGTCGCTGCGCCGCATGCGGCAGTTCGGCATCCGGCCCAACCGCGAGCTCGGCCAGAACTTCCTGATCGACTCGAACATCCTCGACGTGATCGCGCGCGCCTCCGAGCTGGCGCCCGAGGACGTCGTGCTGGAGATCGGCGGCGGCCTCGGCGTGCTCTCCGAGTACCTCGCCGAGCGCTCCGCGCACGTCCACGTCGTCGAGGTCGACCGCATCCTGGAGGAGCCGCTGCGCGACGCGCTGGCGCCGTTCGGCGAGCGCGCCACGCTGCACATGGGAGACGCGATGGCGCTCGACCTGACGGCGCTGGACCCGCAGCCGACGAAGGTCGTCGCGAACCTGCCGTACGGGATCGCCGCCGGCGCGATCCTGCGCACGCTGGAGGAGATCCCCACCGCGACGCGCTGGGTCGCGATGGTGCAGAAGGAGGTCGGCGAACGGCTCGCCGCCAAGCCCGCGACCGCCGCCTACGGGATCCCTTCGGTGATCGCCCAGCTCGCCGCCGACGTGCGCGTCGTGCGCCCGGTCTCGCGGCGCGTCTTCTTCCCCGTCCCGAACGTCGACTCGGTGCTGGTCGGGCTGACGCGCACCGGCCCGGCAGCGCCGAGAGCGCTGCGCAGCTTCGTGCAGGCGGCCTTCGCCCACCGCCGCAAGACGCTCGCGAAGTCGGTCGGGATCGCCGGCGCCGGCTCGCCCGAGCGCGTGCGCGCCGCGCTGGAGGCGCTCGGCCAGCCCATCGACGTGCGCGCCGAGCGGCTCTCGCCGGCGCAGCTGCGCGAGCTGTGGGAGGCCGTGCGGGCAGCCGAGGCCGCGCCATGAGCGAGCCGACGCTGCGCGCGCTCGCCCCGGGCAAGACCAACCTCGGGCTCTTCCTCGGCCCCACGCGCGCCGACGGCCTGCACGAGCTGGTCACGCTGATCGAGCCGCTGTCGCTCGCCGACGAGCTGACGCTGGAGGAGCTGCCCGGCGGCGCGCTGAGCGCCGCCGCGCCCGGGCTCGACGACGCCGCCTGCGCCGGCGGCGCCGACGAGGTCGTCTGCGCCGGCGTCGAGGGCCCGAACCTCGCCGCGACCGCGCTCGAGCGCTACCGCGCCGCGAGCGGCTGGGACGGCCCGCCGCGACGGCTGACGATCGTCAAGCGCGTGCCGGTCGCCGCCGGGATGGGCGGCGGCTCGGGCGACGCCGCGGCCGCGCTGCGGCTCGCCGCGCACGCCGCCGGGCGCCCAGGCGATCCGCTGATCGCCCAGCTGGCGCCGCGGCTCGGCGCCGACGTGCCGAGCCAGGTCGCGCCCGCGCCGGTGCTCGTCCACGGCGCTGGCGAGCACGTCGAGCCCGTGCTCCCGCCGCCGGCCCATTGGCTGCTGGTGCTGCCCTCACGCGAGCGTCTGTCGACGCCGGAGGTCTTCCGCGAGGCCGACCGGCTGGGGATCGGGCGGACCGCGCAAGAGCTGCTGGAGCTGCGCGAGCGGCTGCGAGAAGGGCTGCTTCCCGAGCTGCTCGTCAACGACCTGGAACCGGCCGCGCGCTCGCTCTGCCCGGCGATCGCGCCCGCGCTGGAGGCGGCGCGAGCTGCCGGCGCCGACCACGCCTTCGTCAGCGGCTCAGGCCCGACGGTGATCGGCCTCTTCTGGGGCGAGCAGGGCGAACGGGCCGCGCGGACCGGCGCGGAGCGCCTGCGCGAGCGCTTTCCCGGAGCGGTCGCGGCGCGTCCGGTCGCGCCCGACTTCGCGGCCGTCGGCGTCGTGCGCGACAATGGAGCGGCTCATGAGCAATGACGCGATCGTCCAGCTCGTCGCGGTCGGCGCGGGCATCGTCGGCCTGTTCGCCTTCCTGGCGCTCGTCACCGTGCCCGTCGCCTCGGCGTACGAGCGCGTCTGGGAACGGCTCGTCGCGGGGCTGCTCTCGCTGTGGGTGCTGGCCGCGCTGATGGGCGTCGGGGCACTCGTCGGCGCCGCGGTCATCTACTACTGGCCGCGCCTCTTCTAGCGCCCGCGGCGGCGCGTCGCGGGCTCCTCCGCGGCAGCCGCGCTCGCCGTTCCTTCGCCCGCTCGTACAATTGGGTGCATGTCCTCGCAGGCTCGCGGTGAGACATCCGCTCCCGACCTCAACGCACTCGAGGCGATCACCGACGCGATCGCGGCTGGCGCCGGCCTGCCCGAGATCATCCGCGCGGCCTCGCGCGCGCTCGACGCGAGCCTCGTCCTGATCGACCGCACGAGCGTCGTGCTGGCCGTCGCGGCGCGCTCTCCGGCCGAGGAGCGGGCGCTGCTGCGCGACGCCGAGGGGGTCGAGCGGATCGAGCTGCGAGTCGCCGACACGGTCGTCGGCCAGCTGCGCCTGCGCGGGCGCGACGCTGACGGGGCGGGCGCCCACAGCGCGATGCAGCGGCTCGTGACGACGCTGATCGCCTCCGAGGTCGAGCGCGTGCGCGGGCCCGAGCGCGCCTCCGAGGAGGCCGCCGCCGCCTTCGTCCACGCCGTCCTGGCACGGGAGATCGCCGACCGCGACGACCTCGTCGCGCGCGGCAAGGAGCTGGGGATCACGCTCGACCGCGGCGGCAGCGTCGTCGTCGTGCGCGCCCATCCGCGCACCCCGACCGACGACGACTGGCGCTCGCGGCTGCTGGCGCTCGCCGAGCGCGGCGCCCGCTCGATCGCGCCGGGCGCGATCGCGGCGCCGACGCGCGAGAGCGACGGCGACGAGGTCGTCGTGCTGGTCGCCGACGGCGACGGCGACGCCGGCCGCCGGGTCGGCGCGACGGTGCTGCGCGAGCTGGAGGCCAACCTCAGCGGTTTCGCCTTCGCGGTCGGCCGCAGCCGCGTCGCGCGCGACCCGGTCGACCTGCACCGCGCCGGCAACGAGGCGCTGCTGGCCGCCAACGTCGTCGAAGGCGATCCCGACGAGGCGCTGCTGGCCTACGACGACACCGGCACCTACCAGCTGCTGCTGCCGCACATGAGCGACCCGGCCGAGCTGCGGCGCTTCTACGACGAGACCGTCTCGAAGATCGTCGCCTACGACGAGCAGTACGAGACCTCCGACCTCGTCGGCACGCTGGAGACCTTCCTCGACTGCGACGGCAACGTCAACGCGACCGCCGCCAGGTTGATCACCCATCGCCACACCGTCCGCTACCGCTTCGAGCGTGTGCGCGAGATCACCGGCCTGGACGTCGCCTCGACCGACGGGCGCGAGAAGCTCTCGTTCGGCCTCAAGGCGATGCGCGTGCTCGGGATCGCGGCGCCGCGCGGGCCGGCGACCGAGCGCGGCTCAGAGGGCGGGCGCGTGCGGCGCGAGTCGCCGGACCGCTCGGGTCGCTGAGCGGCCGCGCTGTCCTCGCGCTGACATCGCCGCGGGGCCCGCTCGACACCACCGATCGGCGGTGTCGAGGTTCGCGCGCGCGTTTGCCGCAACCACCGTTTTGTGTCACGTCGAGCAGTCGTGTTTTCGCGGCGCTCGGACGCTCGTCCTAGGCCTAGGATGCTTGTTGTGGAAGCGGGAACAAGCGGCGGCGGGGGCCTGCCGGACGGGAAAGCCGGCGCGGAGCTCTCCGTCTCTCACCTGATCGACCGGCGCGGCCGCTGCCGGCTGGCCTACGAGCCGGTCGCCGACCTCGCGCGCGGGGTGATCTGCGGCTTCGAGGCGATGGCGCGCTTCCCCGAGGCGATGAGCCGCGACCGCTGGCGCGAGGAGGCGCTCAGACGCGGGCTGGAGCCCGATCTCGACGTCTTCGTCGTCGACTCGGTGCTGGCGGCGCGCGAGAGCCTCCCGGACGACTGCTTCCTGTCGTTCAACATCGATGCGCGGACGCTCGTGCGCGAGCCGGTGCAGCGTGCGCTGGAGGAGATCGGGCGGCTCGACCGCCTCGTCGTCGAGCTCTCCTCGCTGGCCTCCACGGTGCAGGAGGGCGATCTCGCCGACGCCGTCGCGCGGCTGCGGCAGGCCGGCGCGACGGTCGCCGTCGACGACGTCGGCAGCGGCACCGCGACGCTGCGCCAGATCGCGATAGTGCGGCCGGAGTTCGTCAAGCTCGACGCCGCGCTCGTCAGCGGGCTCCACCGCGACGACGCCAAGCGCGTGATCGTCGACACGATCGGCCATCTCGCCAGCGAGCTCGACGCCTGGATCGTCGCGCAGGGCGTCACGCAGGTGGAGGAGCTCGACGCGCTGATCCAGCTGCGAGCGCCGCTCGCGCAAGGGCCGCTGATCGGCGTCAGCACCAAGACGCTGACGCGGATCGGCTTCGCGCTCAGCGCCTACGTGAGGGACCGCGGCGCCACCGCGACCGCGCCGAGCGGGATCATCGCGCTGATCGAGCGTCCGCCGGCGCTGGAGCGCGACAGCGGCCGCGAGGAGCGCGCGGGGGTCTTCGCCGACGACCCGTCACTGCTGCACCTGCCGCTCGTCGACGCGCGCCGGCGCCCGGTCGGGATGCTCGAGCGCGGTGTCGCGCTGCGCGGCGAGGACCCCGTCGAGGACGTGCTCGTGGTGTCACGTGCGGCACGCATCCCCGAGCTGGCGCGGCGCGCGATGCTGCGCCCGCCGCAGACGCGCTTCCATCCCGTCGTCTGCTGCGACGTGCAGGGGAGATACATCGGGATCGTGCGCGTCGAGCGGCTCGTCGCGGCGCTCGCGCTGGCGCGCGAGGCAAGGCCGGTCGCGACCGCCTGAGCAAGCCGCGCGGTGCGTGCGTGCGTGCCACCGGGGCCCGTGCGGCGCCGCGGCCCCTGCCGCGGCGCGCGCCCGTGCTACTCCACGTCTTGGATCTGCGCCCGCACCTCGTTGATCACGGCGTCGGGCACGTGCTCCATGCCGTGGTCGTCGTGGGCGTGCTGCGCGACCTGGGCGAGGATCGCCTCCTCGCTCTCGCCGCGGAACCGGGCTGTGCAGTCCGGGACCACGGCACCACAGAAGAACTCCTTCATACGCCTCCTCTCGCATCGGCGACTGAGCTGCCGATCCTACGGGGCGCGGCGCGAAGCCGTGCGGGTTCTCGCACGGCAGCGACTGGGGGGCCGGGACTCGAACCCGGATAGCCGGCTCCAAAGGCCGGAGTCTTGCCATTAGACGACCCCCCAACGAGGTCCGGCCGATTCTATTCCTCCGCACGCCGAGGCCGCTCAGGAGGCGCTCCGCCGCCTGACGTGGCTACGATGCGTTGCGTGACCGCTCCGGTCGTCGTCATCCTCGCGGCTGGGCAGGGAACGCGAATGCGCTCCTCCACGCCCAAGCTGCTGCATCCGCTCTGCGGAAGACCACTGCTCACCTGGACCGTCGCCGCGGCACGTGCCGCCGGTGCGGCGAAGGTCGTCGTCGTCGGCGGTCCGGATCGCGCGCTCGCGCCCGGTCTGCCCGACGACGTCGTGCTGGCGGTCCAGCAGGAGGCGCGCGGCACGGCCGACGCCGTGCAGGCGGCCGCCGCCGAGATCGACCGCGACGCGCCGGTGATCGTGCTCAACGGCGACGTGCCGTTGGTCACGGGCGAGTCGCTGCATCAGCTCGCCGTCGCGCACACCGAGCACGACGCCGCGGCGACGATGCTGACGATGGTGCTGCCGGACCCGTCCGGCTACGGCCGCGTCGTGCGTGGTGCCGACGGCGCCGTCGAACGCGTCGTCGAGACGAAGAAGCCCGGCGACGCGACCCCGGCAGAGCTGGAGATCCGCGAGGTCAACGGCGGCGTCTACGCGTTCGCCGGCGGTGAGCTGCTCGACGCGCTCGCCGAGGTCCGCTCCGACAACGCCCAGGGCGAGCTGTACCTGCCGGACGTGCTTCCGATCCTGCGCGGCAGCGGGCGCGTCGTGCGCGCCCATCTCGTCGACGACCCGGCGCTCGCGCTCGGCGTCAACGACCGCGGCGACCTCGCGAAGGTCCGCGCGGAGGCGCAGCGGCGGATCCTCGCCGCGCACATGGCGGCGGGCGTGACGATCGTCGATCCCGGCTCGACCGTGATCGACGACGGCGTCGAGATCGGCGCCGACACGGTGATCGCCCCGTTCACGTCGCTGCACGGCGCCACGCGCGTCGGCGGCGGCTGCCAGGTCGGTCCGCACAGCACGCTGCTCGACGCCGTGCTGGGGGACGGCGTCGCGGTGCCGCACTCCTACCTGACCTCGTGCACCGTCGAGGACGGCGCCAGCGTCGGGCCGTTCGCCTACCTGCGCCCCGGCGCGGTGCTGCGCGAGGGGGCGAAGGTCGGCACTTTCGTCGAGGTCAAGAACTCCGACGTCGGCGCGGGCACGAAGGTGCCGCACCTGTCGTACATCGGCGACGCCGACATCGGACCTGGCTCCAACCTCGGAGCCGGCACGATCACGGCCAACTACGACGGCGCCAGAAAGCACCGCACGACGATCGGTGCGCGTGTCAAGGGCGGCGTCGACACGGCTTTCGTCGCGCCGGTGACGGTCGGCGACGACGCCTGGACGGCGGCGGGGTCGGTCATCACGGAGGACGTGCCGGACGGCGCGCTCGGGGTTGCCCGGTCGCGTCAGCGGAATGTCGAGCGGTACAGCGAGCGCAAGAAGGAGATCGAGGACCAGTGGCCTCTCAAGTCGTAACCCCCGGAGCGTCGGCGGCAACGCGTAGACTCGGCGCACAGATGAGTTCGGCCGGTCCGCAGGAGCACCCCAACAGCCACATCGAGATCGGCTACGGCAAGCAGCTGATGCTCTTCAGCGGCCGTGCCCACCAGCAGCTGGGCGCCGACATCGCCGCCAAGCTCGGTGTCGAGCTCGGCGGCGTCCACCTCAGAACGTTCACCAACGGCGAGGTCTACTGCCGCTACGAGGAGTCGATCCGCGGCGCGGACGTCTTCATCGTGCAGCCGATCTCCGGCAACCCGCTGACGGGGATCACGCCGAACGACGCGCTGATGGAGCTGCTGGAGATGGTCGACGCGGCCGTCGGCGGCTCGGCTCACCGCGTCGTCGCCGTCTGTCCCTGGTACGGCTACTCGCGCCAGGACAAGAAGTCGGCGCCGCGCGAGCCGATCTCGGCCCGCCTCGTCGCGCGCATGCTGGAGACCGCGGGGATCGATCGGATCCTCACGATGGACCTTCACTCCGGTCAGATCCAGGGCTTCTTCCAGAAGCCGTGCGACCACATGACGGCGATGTGGATGCTGACCAGATACTTCGCCGACCAGAGCCTGGAAGACCTCGTCGTCGTCTCGCCGGACGCCGGTCGCGTGAAGCTGAACAAGAAGTTCGCCGCCACGATCGGCGCCGAGCTGGCGATCCTCAACAAGGAGCGCCCGGCCCAGCAGGTCGCCGAGATCGGCTACGTGATCGGTGACGTGAAGGGCAAGACGGCCGTCATCGTCGACGACATCATCGACACGGCCGGCACGCTGAAGGCAGCTGCGCAGACGGTCCGCGACGCCGGCGCCACGCGCGTGCTGGCGGCGGCGACCCATGGCGTCTTCTCCGGCAACGCGTGGGAGAACCTCGCCGCGGCGGCCTTCGACGAGATCGTCGTGACCGACACGATCCCGCTGCCGAGCGGGGCTCCGGACAACATCACGGTGCTGCCGTGCGCCGACCTGCTGACCAGCTCGATCCGTCAGATCTTCACGGACGGCTCGGTCTCCGAGGTCTTCCGCGGCGAGAACCAGCTGTTCTGAGCGGGCGCTTCCGGCTCCGCCGCGCATGGCCCGCGACGCCCACCACCTGATGACGCTGCTCGGCCTCTCCGAGGACGAGCTGTGCGCGGCGCTGGCGGTCGATCCGCTGACGCTGCTGTCCGGTCAGCTCGACCACCGGCCCGAGCTGCCGATCCTGCTCGACCTGCTGGCCGAGGCCGAGGAGCGCGCCGGGGCGCCGGTGCTGCGCCGCTGGGTGCGCGCCAGCGGGCCGGCCGGCCGGCCGCTCGACGCGCTGCTGGCGCGCGACTTCGGCCGCTTCGAGGACGCGCTCGGCCAGCTCGCCGAGCGCGGCTTCGTGCTGCGCTCCGGCGGTTAGGCCTTGTCCGGCGCCTTCTCGCCGGGCCACACGCCGAAGACGTGCTCCCAGCCTCTGGCGCCGGCGCGGTCGACGACCGCGCGCGTGACCGAGAAGGTCACGCCCTGCACCGCCGCGGCGGTGACGACTCTCGGCCAGCTCGCGAGCTGGGTCGTCGCCTCGGGCGGCTCCTCGTCGTCGATCTTGCTCCACACGAACGTGAAGAGCTTGCGCGCCAACAGGCCGGCCACGATCCCGACGACGATGCCGAACGGCTTGTAGATCAGCTTCATGGCCTCAGGCTACCCGTCGACAGGCCGATTATCCTGTGTGGAAGGAACTCCCCAAGGACGGTGCGTCATGAGCGACGAACGGCGAGACGACGGTGCGGCTGACGAGCTGCTTCGAAGGGCTCTGCTCGACGCCTCCGACGCCGCGGCTGTCTCACTCGCCGTCAGCGACCTCCCTGTCAGCGAGGTCGTCACGGTCGTCTTCCACGGCCGTCGTGACCTCGGCACGATCCAGACCTACGTCGCGCGCGGCCGCCACGGCGCCGGCACGACGCTCTCCGCGCGCGACCTGATGCGCGTCCCGTGCGACCTCGACCTCGGCGACGCCGAGGACCGCGAGCAGGCGGAGGAGCTGTACCTGGAGCAGGCGCGGGCGCTGCGCGAGGCGCTCGTCGGCGCCGACACGGTGCTCGACGTCTGGCGCGCGCCGCTGCAGGAGCTGGCCGGCGGCGACGTCTCGATCGAGCGCTCGGTGCAGCTGCGCGTGCCGCTGCCGGCCCACCGGCTGCTGCCGGTCGCGTTGGTCGCGCCCGAGCGCCAGCTGGTCGTCGCCCCGGTCTGCGGCGCCCGGGCGCTGTCGGAGGGACGGCCGCCGATCGGAATCGCCTGCGCCCAGCAGGACCTCGCGCGGATCTATCCGCTGCCCGACGACCCTGAGCGCGCGCTCAGCGACTTCCTCGACTTCGCCGCCGACCACGCGCGCGACCTCGCCGCGCGGCTGGCGCACCAGGAGACGTCGGTCGCGCGCTTCCTCGAGATCAGCAGCGAGGAGCCGCCGACGCTGCACTGAGACCTACGGGCAGCTGCTCTCGCGGTCGATCGGTCTGCTGAGATCGAGCAGCTCGACCTCGATCCCGCCGAAGACGTCACCGGCACGGTGGATGCGCGCGCACTGCACGACCGTCAAGCGGGTCGGCGTCGTCCACACGACGCGCGCGGTGCCGTCGGCGCCGAACGGCGAGAAGTTGGTCGAGAGATCCAGCCGCGCGACCTTCACCTCGCCGCTCGATCTGAGCGCGGCGGCGTTGGCCTCCGCGGAGGCGCGGCAGCCGGCGTCCTGGGCGCAGCCGTCGATCGACGCCACGAGCGCACGGACGTTGCCGCCGGCCTGCGCCTCCAGCGCGGTCTCGATCGCGGCGCGTTCGGCCGAGTTGGCGTTCAGCACGCGCGCGAGGCCGGCGCTCGCCAGCAGGAAGAGGACCGCCGCGGCGGCGACGACGAGGTAACGGCTGGGGCGGCCCATCGATCGCCATCATCCCCGATCGGAGCGGGCTCGCGCCACTGGCAGTCGTCGTCAGCGACCCATTTGACTGTGTCAGACTTCTGACACCCCTCGGCGGACGCCGCAACTGTCGGGACCCTTCCGTACTCTCCAGCCGTCGATGCCGCGCCGTCCGTCGTTCCCCGCTTTCGCCATCGCGCTCGCCCTCTGCGGCGCCGCGCTCGCGCCGACCGTCGCCTCCGCTGAAGAGGAGACCGGCGCCGCTCCCGCGCCGCCGACCTCGCCGGCCGCGCCGACGACGCCGATGACCGCGCCTTCCAGCGAGGTCACCGTCCCGGCGGGTGCGCCGCTCTACCTCGAAGGGCAGGACGACCGCATCCTGGTCGACGGCCCGTGGCTCTTCCGCGCCGACCTCGAGGACGCCGGCGTCCCGCAGCGCTTCTACTCGCAGAGCGGCGTCGACGGCTGGAGCGGCACGACCGCGCCGATGGTCTGGAACGTCGGCGGCTCCACGCGCGAGTCGTACGAGGGCTCGATTGGCTGGTATCGCAAGGACTTCCGTCTGCCCGCCAGCAGAACGGCGAGAACGGACCGCTGGATCGTGCGCTTCGAGGCGGTCAACTTCCGCGCGACGATATGGCTCAACGGGCGCAAGCTCGGCGAGCACATCGGCGGCTACACGCCGTTCGAGCTGGAGCTGCCGAACCTCAACGCGAAGGGCGTCAACCGCCTCGTCATCCGCGCCGACAACCGCCGCGCGATACCGGAGGGGATCGTCAGCCAGCCGATCCCGGCGACCGGCTGGTGGAACTACGGCGGCCTGCAGCGCGAGGTCTACCTGCGCAAGGTCGACCGCCTCGACCTGACCGACGTGCAGGTCTCACCGAGCCTGCCGAAGGTCGGCGGCAGCGCGACGGTGACGGCCAACGCGACGGTCACCAACTACACGCGCGGCAATCAGCTCGTGACGCTCAGAGGGCGCTTCGGCACGCAGCCGCTCGACTTCGGCGAGCAGGTGGTCGCCGCCGGCAAGTCGGTCACGCTGACGACGAGAACGATCGTCAGAAACCCGAGACTGTGGTCGCCGGCGAGACCGAGCCTCTACCGCGTGCGGCTCGTCGCGGGCGCCCAGGGCGCCAACGAGAGAAGAGCGACCGAGGTCGCCGGCTACACGCTCGAGACGGGCATCCGCTCGCTCGTCGTCTCCGGTTCCGGGCAGCTCGCGCTCAACGGACAGACGGTCCGCTTCCGCGGCGTGGCGATCCACGAGGACACGCTCGCGCGCGGCTCGGCGATGAACAACGCCGACCGGGCGTCGCTGATGAGACTCGTGCGCGACTCCGGCTCGACGCTGGTGCGCGCCCACTACCCGCTGCATCCGAGCTTCCAGCAGCTGGCCGACCGTCAGGGGATGCTGCTGTGGTCGGAGATCCCCTCGACCTACCAGCTGTCGGAGGCCGACCTCGGCCGCGCGGAGTTCCGCAAGCTGGCGCTGCAGGAGGTCAGAGAGGACCTGCTCGCCAACCGCAACCACCCGTCGATCGCGGTCTGGTCGGTCGGCAACGAGATGGCCAGCTCGCCCGGTCGCAACCAGGCGTCGTACCTCAGAACTAGCGCCGACCTGATCCGCACGCTGCACCCGACCGCGCTCGTCGGCCTCGCCTTCGCCGGTCACCCGGAGAGCGGCTGCCAGGCCTCGTACGCGCCGATCGACGTGCTGGGGATGAACGACTACTTCGGCTGGTACACCGGCGTCGGCGGCAACATCGCCGACCGCGACGAGCTCGACCCGTTCCTCGACCAGCTGCGCGCCTGCTACCCGAAGCAGGCGATCGCGGTGACCGAGTACGGCGCGGAGGCCAACCGCGACGGCCCGGTCGAGGAGAAGGGCACCTACGAGTTCCAGAGAGAGTTCGTCGCCTACCACCTCGCCGCGTTCGCGAGCAAGCCGTGGCTGAGCGGCAGCGTCTACTGGGCTCTGCAGGAGTTCCGCATCCGCAACGCGTGGGGCGGCGGCAACCCGTGGCCGACGCCGCCGATCCACCAGAAGGGCCTCGTGCGGCTCGACTTCACGCGCAAGCCGGCCTACGACGTGCTGCGCACCAGTTATCGCGCGTCGCGTCAGTACGTCCCGCGCGGCAGCGCGAGACGGTAAATCCCCCGCTCACACGCGCGCGGCGCTACGCTGCGTGCATGGGCGAAGAGACGCTCGTCGTCGTCGTGTTCGGCTCGCTGCACCTGCTGGGCCTCGGCTTCGGCATGCTGCTCCTGCTGCCGCTGCTGCGCGACGAGCGGGTGACGCCGTGGGCGCCCCCGCAGGAGGACGACGACGGCGGCGGGGGCGGCAACGACCGCATCCTGCCGCAGCCGCCGCGCGGGCCCTCCTCCGGCGGCCTGCCGCTGCCCGATGCCGTTCCGGCGCGCGTCCGCCTGCGCTCCGGGGAGCGTCTCGCCGACCTCGTGCCGCCGAGGCAGCGCCGTCCCGCGCACACGCCTGAGCCGCGCCGCGCGCCCGTGCGGCAGCGCGACCGTTCGTAGCCGCGACGCAGGGGACCACGCCGATCGCGGCGATCGTCTACCCTTATTCGCCGCTCATGGCTGCAGAAGAGACCACACTCACCGTCGCTCCCCGCGAGATCGAAGGCTCCCGCTCAACCCGCCGTCTTCGTCGTAGCGGGTTCGTGCCGGGCATCGTCTACGGCGGGGACGCTGACCCCGTCCCGTTCCAGGTCGACGCTCGCGAGCTGCGCAACGCGCTCGCGCACGGCGGCGCCGTCATCCAGCTGACGCTTGATGGCGCGCAGACGCCGGTCGTCCTCAAGGACCACCATCGTCACCCGGTCACCGGGAACATGCTGCACGTCGACCTGCTGCGCGTCGATCTGTCGCAGAGAATCCACGCGACCGTCGTGGTCGAGTTCGTGAACGCCGACGACGCCCCCGGCATCAAGTCCGGCGGCGTGCTCGAGCAGGTCACGCGCGAGATCAACATAGAGGCGTTGCCGAACGAGATCCCGGACGTGATCGAGCTCGACGTCTCGAAGGTCGAGGTCGGCGACACCGTCTACCTCTCGGCGCTCACGCCTCCGTCGGGCGTCACGCTGCTCGACGACCTCGAGGAGACCGTCCTCGCCTCCGTGCTCGCGCCGAAGCTCTCGGTCGAGAGCGAGGACGAGATCGAGACCGAGACCGAGGTCGCCAGCGACAGACCCGCCGCCGAGGGCGACTCCGCGGAGTAGGTCGCGATGCGCCTGGGGCGTTCCGCCGCGGGCGCGTCGCCGGTCGACTGGCTCGTCGTCGGGCTGGGGAACCCCGGCTCGCAGTACGCGGCCACGCGGCACAACATCGGCTTCGAAGTCGCCAGCGCGCTCGCCGCGCGCTGGCAGCTTCCCCGCGCGAAGAGAAAGTTCGCCGGCCTCGTCACCGACGGCCGCACAGGCCCCGGGGGTCCACGCGTCGCGGTCCTGCTGCCGCAGACGTACATGAACGAGTCGGGCAGATCGGCAGGCCCCGCCCGCGGCGCCTACAGAGTCCCGCTGGAGCGGATCGTCGTGCTGCACGACGAGATCGACCTGCCGTTCGGAGACATCCGCGCCCGCATGGGCGGCGGTCTCGCCGGCCACAACGGCCTCAAGTCGCTCAAGCGCGAGCTCGGCAGCCCCGACTTCGGACGCGTGCGGATCGGCGTCGACCGGCCGCCGACGACCGATCCCGACCGCGTCGCCGCCTACGTGCTCGGCCGCTTCAGCGAGCCGAAGGGCGATGTCCAGGACCTGATCGAGCGCGCGACCGACACGGCCGAGCGGATCGTGCTCGGAGAGCTGGACCTCGCGTAGTGGACCACTGGTTGCCCGCTCACGTGCTTAGGAAGTCGTGAGAATCACGGCCTAGACTGCTGACAGGCTGCGGCCGCTCTTTGCGGTCGCTGTGCCTGCCCTCTTCCATGCTTGCTCCGCTTCTCGCATACGCCGCTGACGACGCTGCCACGACGACGCTCGCGCGTGACGGCGGCCGTGCCTTCGTGTCGCAGTCGCTGCGCCCGTTCGTCGTCGCCGCGCTCGCGCAGCAGGATCTGTCGCGCCCGCTGCTGGTCGTCGCCGGCGACGACCGCCAGGCGCGCGACCTCGCCGCCGACCTGCGCACGTGGCTGAGACCGCGGCAGGTCCGCTTCTATCCCTCGCGCGGCGTCGCCTACGAGTCGCACCTCGCGCCGCCGCCGCACCTCGTCGGCCTGCGCGTCGCCGCGCTCGACGCGCTGCTGTCGGAGCGCTCCGGCGACGAGATCGCTCCCGTGGTGGTCGTCTCGGCCGTCGCGCTGTCGGAGAAGGTGCCCGATCCGGCGCTGCGCCCGCATGGCTTCACGCTCACCGTCGGCGAGCTGCTCGACCTCGACGAGACGGCTGAGGACCTCGTCGCGGCCGGCTACGAGCGCGTCGACCAGGTCGAGGACCGCGGCCAGTTCGCGATCCGCGGCGGCCTGCTCGACCTCTACCCGGCGACCGAGGACCGCGCCGTCCGCGTCGACCTCTTCGGCGACGAGATCGAGTCGCTGCGCTGGTTCTCGACCTTCACGCAGCGCTCGCTCGGCGACGCCGAGAGCATCGAGGTCTCGCCGGCCGCCGAGCTGGCCGCCGAGCATCGCGAGCTGGCGGAGATCGCGGCGCTGGAGGATCCCGACAAGCGCCCGGACATCGCTGAGCTGCTGCCCGTCGGCGACTTCCACGCGATGCTCGACCTCGTCGCGGACGCGGCCGTGCTGGTCGCCGCCGAGGAGGAGATCACGCCGGCGCTGACCGACCACTGGTCCGACGTCTGCACCGCCTTCCACGCCGACGACGCGCACGACCTCTACGTCGCGCCGGACGCGGTCGAGGCGACGCTCGCGCGGCGCGCGAGAATCCGCCTCTCGTCGATCGACCAGGACCAGACGATCGCGTTCCGCGGCCAGTCGGCCGACGTCGCCGCGCGCGGCGTCAAGGAGGCCGAGCCGGAGCTGGAGAAGCTCGTGCGCGGCGGCTACCGCACCGTCGTCGCGTTCGGTCGCAGAGGCGAGGGCGAGCGCGCCGCCTACAACCTCGGCCGCATGAAGGTCCGCTGGGTCGACGGCGACGCCCCGCGCGGCGCCGACCTCGCCTTCGTCGAGGCACGCCTGCGCGATGGCTTCGTCGCCCCCGGCTTCAGACTCGCGGTGATCCCGGAGCACCGGCTCTTCCACCGCCGCCCGGCGCGCTCGGCCGGGCGCGGAGCGGCCGGCACGCGGCGCGGCGCGCTGCGCTCCTTCACCGACCTGCGCACCGGCGACATCGTCGTCCACGAGGACCACGGCCTCGCGCGCTTCGCCGGCTTCGACACGAAGACGGTCGCGGGCGTCACGCGCGACTACCTCGAGCTGGAGTACGCCGGCAGCGACAAGGTCTTCATGCCGGTCGACCAGTTCGCGAAGATCTCGCGCTACGTCGGCGCCGGCGGCGACCATCCGCCGCTCTCCAAGCTCGGCGGCAGACGCTGGGACACGCTCAAGTCGCGCGCGCGCAGAGCGGCGCAGGAGATGGCCGGCGAGCTGCTCAACCTCTACGCCGAGCGCAAGCGCCGCGAGGGGCACGCCTTCCCGCCCGACACCGACTGGATGCGCGAGTTCGAGGACGCCTGGCCCTACCGCGAGACGCCCGACCAGCGCGAGGCGATCGAGCAGGTCAAGGCCGACATGGAGACGGGCCGCCCGATGGACCGGCTGATCTGCGGCGACGTCGGCTACGGCAAGACCGAGGTCGCGCTGCGGGCGGCCTTCAAGGCGGCCAACGACGGCAGACAGGTGATGGTGCTCGTCCCCACGACGATCCTCGCCCAGCAGCACTTCGGCACCTTCTCCGAGCGGCTGAAGGACTACCCGTTCACGATCGAGCACGTCTCGCGCTTCCGTCCGGCGGCCGAGCAGAGAGCGGCGATCGCGAGATTCGTCGACGGCGGCGTCGACATCCTCATCGGCACGCACCGGGTGCTCTCGCGCGACGTGCGCCCGAAGGATCTCGGCCTGCTGATCGTCGACGAGGAGCAGCGCTTCGGCGTCAAGCAGAAGGAGCTGCTGCGCCAGCTGAAGCTGAAGGTCGACGTGATCGCGATGTCGGCGACGCCGATCCCGCGCACGCTGCAGATGTCGATCGCCGGGATCCGCGACATCTCCGTGATCGAGACGCCGCCCGAGGGGCGGCGGCCGGTCAAGACCTACGTCGGCGAGTACGACGAGCAGCTCGTCAAGGGCGCGATCGAGCGCGAGCTGGCGCGCGGCGGCCAGGCCTTCTTCCTGCACAACCGCGTCGAGTCGATCGACGAGACGGCCGAGCGGCTGCGCGCGCTCTGCCCGACCGCGAGATTCGAGGTCGCCCACGGCCAGCTCGACGAGAGAGAGCTGGAGCGGCGGATGCTGCGCTTCCTGCGCGGCGAGGCCGACGTGCTGGTCGCGACCTCGATCATCGAGTCCGGCATCGACATCCCGCAGGCGAACACGCTGATCGTCGAGCGCTCCGACCTCTTCGGCCTCTCGCAGCTCTACCAGATACGCGGCCGCGTCGGCCGCTCTCGCGAGCGCGCCTACGCGTACCTGCTCTACCCCTCCGCCGCGTCGCTGACGGCCGACGCGGCGCAGCGGCTCTCGGCGCTGTCGGACTACACCGAGCTCGGCGCCGGCTTCAAGGTCGCGATGCGCGACCTCGAGATCCGCGGCGCCGGCAACCTGCTCGGCGACGAGCAGTCGGGCCACGTCGCCGCGCTCGGCTTCGAGCTGTACATGCAGATGCTCGACGAGGCCGTCGCCGAGATGAGCGCCGACGGCAGCGGCGAGGAGCTGGCCGAGCCGGTGCGGCTCGACGTCAACGTCGACGCCTACGTGCCGGCCGATTACATCCCGTACGAGCAGGCGAAGATCGACGTCCACCGGCGCATCGCCGGCGCGCGCGAGGTGTCGGAGCTGCACGAGCTGCGCGCCGAGCTGGAGGATCGCTTCGGCGAGCCGCCGGAGCCGCTGCGCAACCTGCTGCTGCTGCAGCAGGCGCGCATCAAGCTGGGCGAGGCCGGGGCGCGCGCGGTCAGCTTCCGAGGCGGTAGGCTCGCCGTGACGCCGATCGAGCTCGACTCGCGCCGTGCCAAGCGGATGCGCGAGGAGATCCCGGAGGCGCTGTACGAGTCGGGGAAGTCGCAGCTGTCCGTGCGGGTTCCCGACGATCCGGCCGCGCGCTTTCCGGCGGTCGTTCGTGCTGCCGACGTATTGCTCGCAGTGACCCGCGAGGCCGCGTGAAACGGTGTGAACGTGGCCAAGCAAAGCCTCAATTGCAAGACATCCCAATAATCAGTTGAACTGCCGCACCGAGCAAGGAGACTCTGTACAGTGCCCACGTCTGTGACCAAGCCAATCCGCATTCTGCTGGCGCTTGGCGCCTTTTTCGCGCTTGCTTTCACCATCGCCGCGTGCGGCGGTGACGACGAGAGCGGCAACGATGTGCCGAGCAACGCCGTCGCTTCAGTCGACGGGGAGGCCGTGACGAAGGCCGATTATGACCGCTGGGCTGTCATCACGGCCAAGAGTGCCAGCGCCCAGGGCGGCGAGGCCGTCGTCCCCGATCCGCCCACGTACGCCAGATGCATCGCGGCGCTCGAGAGACAGGCGAGAGCGGTCAGAGGCCAGAGAGTGCCGGCCCAGAGCGCGCTGAGAGCTCAGTGCAGACAGCTCGATACGCAGATCAGACAGCAGACGATGGCGCTGCTGATCCAGGCGATCTGGTTCGACAAGGAAGCTGAGGACCTCGGCGTCAGCGTCACCGACAGAGACGTCGAGAGAGTGCTCGCCGAGACGAAGAGACAGTCGTTCCCCAGAAGAGGCGACTACGAGAGATTCCTCAGACAGTCCGGCATGACCAACGAGGACGTCCTCTTCCGCCTGCGGGTCAACGAGCTCGGCACGAGAATCTCGGAGAAGATCCAGAGAAGCGCCGGCAACGTCACCGAGGCGCAGATCACGGACTACTACAACAGAAACAGAGAGCAGTTCGCTGTTCCTGAGCGCCGTGACCTCGAGATCATCCTGACGAGAACCGAGGCGCAGGCCGAAGAGGCCAAGAGAGCGATCGAGGGCGGCACCTCCTGGGCCGCGGCGGCGAGAAGATACTCGACCGACGCGCTCTCCAAGGGCAACGGCGGCAGACTCGCCGGCGTCGCCAGAGGCCAGCAGGACAGAGCGCTCGACACGGCCGCCTTCAACGCCAGAGAAGACGTCATCGTCGGCCCGGTCAGAGGTCAGTTCGGCTGGTACATCGTCCGCGTCACCGGCGTCACGCCGGCGAGACAGAGCTCGCTCGCCGAGTCCAGAGAGCAGATCAGAGAGCTGCTCAGACAGCAGAACTCGACGAGAGAGCTGACGGAGTTCGGCAGAGAGTTCCAGGACAGATGGGCGAGAGCCACGAACTGCCGCAGAGAGTACGTGATCGACCAGTTCTGCTCGAACGCTCCGAGAAGAGCGACGCCGACGGCGACCGCGGGCGGCTCCGTCGCCACGTCGACGACGCCGTAGCACTCCCGCGCAGGCGCGGCAGATCACCACTGGGTAGTCTGCCGCGTCTGTGGATTCGAGCCGACCAGAGATCCAAGCGGCGCTGCTGCGCCTCGACGAGCTGACCCGGCACCTGCGGCGCGAATGCCCGTGGGACCGCGAGCAGGACGAGCGGACGATCGTCCCGCACACGCTCGAAGAGGCGTATGAGCTGGCCGACGCGGCCAACCGCCGCGACGACGCCAAGCTGCTCGACGAGCTCGGCGACGTGCTCTTCCAGGTCCACTTCCTCGCGCTCCTCTTGGAGGAGCGCGGGGCCGGTGACCTCGCCGCCGTCGCGGAGAACACGCGCCAGAAGCTGATCCGGCGCCACCCGCACCTCTTCCCGCCCGACAGCGCCGAGACCGAGGCCGCGCTGGCGGTCGCGGCCGACGCGGTGCAGACCTCCGGCGAGGTGCTCGCCAACTGGGACAAGATCAAGCAGGGCGAGGACGGCCGCGAGCGCGGCATCTTCGCCGAGGTCCCGGAGAACCTGCCGTCGCTGCTGTACGCGCGCAAGGTCCAGCGGCGTGCCGCCTCCAGCGGCTTCGACTTCCCCGGCGTCGAGGGGCCGCTGCAGTCGGTCCGCGACGAGCTCGACGAGCTGATCGAGGTCGCCGAGGTCGACGGCGAAGCCGCCCGTGACGCCCGCTTCCACGAGCTCGGCGACGTGCTGTTCGCGGCCGTCAACGTCGCGCGCAAGCTGAAGGTCGATCCCGAGCTGGCGCTGCGCGCGGCCAGCGGCCGTTTCCGCGGCCGCGTCGATGATGCGGCGGCGTTCGCCGCGGCCGACGGCCGCGCGTGGGACGAGCTGACCACCGACGAGCAGCTCGGGTACTACGTCCGAGCGCGCATGAACGAACCCGAACCAGGAGACCGAGACGCATGAGCCAGATCGAGCACGTTCACGCTCGCCAGATCCTCGACAGCCGCGGCAACCCGACGGTCGAGGTCGAGCTGAGCCTGCGCTCTGGAGCGTGGGGCCGGGCCGCCGTCCCCTCGGGCGCCTCCACGGGCGAGTACGAGGCGACCGAGCTGCGCGACGGCGGCGACGCCTGGCTCGGCAAGGGCGTCACGAAGGCCGTCGCCAACGTCAACGGCGAGATCGCGACCGCCGTGCGCGGCAAGGACGCGACCAACCAGGCCGGCATCGACCGCCAGCTGATCGACCTCGACGGCACGCCCAGCAAGTCGCGCCTCGGCGCCAACGCGACGCTCGCCGTCTCGCTCGCCGCGGCGCACGCGGCGGCGGCGGAGGAGCGGCAGCCGCTGTGGCGCTACCTCGGCGGCGACGCGGCGCACATCCTGCCCGTGCCGATGATGAACGTCCTCAACGGCGGCGCGCACGCCGACAACAAGATCGACTTCCAGGAGTTCATGATCGTCCCGTGGGGCGCGTCGTCGTTCTCGGAGGCGCTGCGCTGGGGCACGGAGATCTACCACCAGCTGAAGAAGAACCTGCACGAACGCGGCCTCTCGACCGCCGTCGGCGACGAGGGCGGCTTCGCCCCCGACCTCGGCTCCAACGAGGAGGCGCTGCAGGTGCTCGTGCGCGGCATCGAGGCGGCCGGCTACACGCCCGGCGACCAGGTCGCGATCGCGCTCGACCCGGCCACCAGCGAGATCTACGAGAACGGCCGCTACGTGCTGGAGCACGAGAACCGCAGCCTGACCGCCGAGGAGATGGCCGCCTACTGGGCCGAGATGGCCGGCCGCTACCCGATCGTCTCGATCGAGGACGGCATGGACGAGGGCGACTGGGGCGGCTGGTCGACGCTGACCGACCGGCTCGGCGCCAAGCTCCAGCTCGTCGGCGACGACCTCTTCGTCACCAACACGCAGCGCCTGCGCCGCGGCATCGAGGCCGGCGTCGCCAACTCGATCCTCATCAAGGTCAACCAGATCGGCACGCTGACGGAGACGCTCGACGCGATCAAGCTCGCGCGCGAGAACGGCTACACCGCCGTCATGTCGCACCGCTCCGGCGAGACCGAGGACGTCACGATCGCCGACCTCGCCGTCGCGACCGGCTGCGGCCAGATCAAGACCGGCGCCCCCGCCCGTTCGGACCGCGTCGCGAAGTACAACCAGCTGCTGCGGATCGAGGAAGCCTTGGGCAACGACGCCGTCTACCCCGGCCGTTCCGCCTTCAAAGGCCAGTAGCGCATCGCCTCGCGGCGCCACGCACGACCCGGCGAGCCTCAAAGGCCTCCGGCCTGATCGGCCCGCCGTGCCGCGCGTGGCATCCACGATCCGACGCGCTACAGACCTTTGACGGTGGCGTCGTTGCATCGTTGAGTTGGTGAAGGAGAACGATGGGGGCGGGCGAAGGGTTCTCCCAATGCCGCCCGTCGAACCGCCCCGCCGTGACCGTCGTGACCGACCGCAGCGCCCGCCGGCGCAGACCGCCTTCGGCGCCGCCGCGATGCGGGTGCGCTGGGATCGCGTCGGCCGCGTCGCGCTGTTGCTGCTGCTGGTCGGCGTCGTCGCGCTCTACGTGCAGCCCGCCCGCTCGTACGTCTCGACGTGGCGCGACTCGAACGCCAAGCACGAGCAGCTGCGCCAGCTGGAGGTCGAGCACGAGGCGCTCAGCAGACGCGCCGGCGCGCTGAGAGAGCCGCGCACGATCGAGACCGAGGCCCGCCGCCTCGGGATGGTGCGGCCGGGCGAGCGCCCCTACGTCGTCAGCGGCCTGCCCGACGACTGAAGCGGAGCGGCTCGCTCGCTACCCTCCGACGGGTGCAGACCGAGACAGCGCTTCACCTGTGGCAGGAAGGCCAGCGCCGCCTGCGCGAGGCCGACCCGTCCGACCGCGCGCAGCTCGAGCGGGTCGCCGACGCCGTCTACGACGAGCTGCGCCGCCGGCTCGGCGGCGCCTTCACGACCGACGACCTCGCGCGCCTCTACGGCGAGGGCAGCGACTGGGTGCTCGACGTCGCGATGGACACCGTGCCGAACAATCCCAACGCCTGGGACGCCCAGACCGTCGCCGGGGTCGCCTTCTCGCGCTACGTGCGCGAGGCACTCGACTGGTCGGGCGGCAAGCGCCGCACGCGACAGGAGCTGGAGCAGCAGCAGAAGCCGCTCGACCGGCCGTAGGACGGCAGCCGATGACGGTGCAACCGGCCCCAGCCAGTTGCACCGCTGCGGTTCATCTACGCGATCGGCGTCAGCCGATCGCGCTTACTCGTCGTCGTCTTCGCCGACGCGCCGGATCACGATCTGGTCTTCCTCGATCGTGATCTCGATCGGACGGTGACCCGCCCAGTGCTCGGCGTAGACGGGATCGTCCTGCACCGCGGGGTCGAGCCACAGTCCGTAGCCCTCCTCGCCGTGGTCGAACGTTCCCTCGAGCGGTCCGGCGGCCTTGCGGCGACCACGACCACCGCGGCGACCACGTCGACGGGAGGGCTTGTCGCCGTCCTCGTCGTCGGTCTCCGCGTCCTGCTTGCGGGCCTTGGCCCGCGCGGCATCTTCCTTGGCCTTGGCTTCGGCGGCTTCCGCCTCTGCCTTGGCCTTGGCGGCCTGCGCTGCTTCGAGTTCAGCGGCGATCAGCTCGTCGTCCTCCGCGCGGAGGTCGATCTCGTCGTCGAAGTCGGCACCGGTATCGGTGTCGACCTCGTCGGCGACGAGTTCGTTCTCACGCTTGAAGGACGCGATCTGCTGCGTCGTGACTTCGAGCTGGTGCGCGATCCAGGCATCAGTGCGGCCCTGTCGGACCCACTGGCGGATCTGGTTGAGCTGGGGACGAAGTGAGCGTCGTGCCATCGCGCGCGGACACTAGCGGAAAGTGCGACCCCGACGACCCGCCGTTCTTCCAGGAGGAATGCGGGAGGAAATGCGAAGAGCCCTGTACCTGCTCGTTATGCTTGCTTTTTGAGCGACCGGCTGTCTCTGGACTTGCCCTCCCCGGTCGTGTCCGGCCCATCCGCCAGCAGGGAGGCAGAGAGCGCAATGTTGGTTCTGACGCGCAAGTCAAACCAGAGCATCATGATCGGCGACGAGATAGAGGTTTCGGTGCTCGCGATCATGGGCGAGAAGGTCCGCATCGGCATCCAGGCGCCGCGGGACGTCCCCGTGTTCCGCAAGGAGGTCTACCTCGAGATCCAGCAGGAGAACCTCGCCGCTGGAGAGGGCGCCAAGGAAGAAGTCGATGCGGCGCTGCGCAAGCTTGGAGGCGGTGCCGAGTCCTGACGCGCCCGCTTTCGAGCGGGTACGCGACGGCTTGGCTCAGCCCATCACGATATAGAGCGTGCGGAACATCACGATCGTCACGATGACGGCGGTCGCGATGAGCGTGAGCACGAGCAGCGCGAAGCGGAAGGATCCGCGCTTGTGGATCTTCTCCAGCTCGCGCTTGCGCGCGCGCTGCTGCGCGGTGTTCGCCAGTCGCTCGCGCCGGGCGCGGTCGACCATCGACTCTTCGTAAAAAGCCTGCTCGAACTGGGCAAGACTCTGACGCATTCTCATGAAGTTCGAAAGCCTACCACTGGTTATGACGCCGCCGTCACCGGATCTTCACCCAGCTCAGCAGGCGCCCCACATGCCGCGACCGGCGGCGCGGGCGTCTGCCTGAAGCCTCGCCAGCTCGCCAGCATGCGCGGTGTTGGGGCTGATCGAGAGCGTTCTGGCGGCGCCGTCGCGCACGAGCCGGGCGTTGACGAACAGCCGATCGCGGCCGCGGTAGACGTACGCCAGCAGGCGGCCGTAGCGGTCGCGCAGCTCGCGGTCGAAGCGCAATGTGACCTGCTCGCCGTCGCGCACAAGCCGCTTGTTGAGCGCGCTCGCCGCCGGGCCCCAGCACTCGACCGGGGCGTCGGGCTTGACCGTCTCCGGTGTGTCGACGCCGATGTAGCGCACGCGCTCGCGCTCGTCGCCGACGCGGACGGCGATCGTGTCGCCGTCGACGACGCGCTCGACCTGCGCCGCGGTGCTGCCCCCGGGGCGCAGGGCGGGGTCGCCGCCGCCGAGCCAGCCGGGCCAGCCGCCGGGCGGTCGGACGTCGCCGAGCACGAGGCCGGCGACCAGCAGCAGGGCGATCCAGGGAAGGGCGCGCGGCCAGGTCATGCGGCCGAGCGTAGCCGCGCGCGGCGGCGGCGCAAGGCCGTGGCCGGCAACTGCGTCCGCCGCGGAACGATCGCGGGGCGGAGACGGCGCAGAGCGCGCGTCGCGCTGCGCAAAGAGGCGCCGACTGGGCGCGGTGCGCGGGCCGTCGCGGCGAGGAGCGCGCCGGGTGCTGCCCGCGCCCGGCCGTCCACGCGAGTGGACGGCCGAGTCCGCGGGAAGGGGAGGTCCTAGTGGACTTCCTGCTGCTCGTAGACCCCGATGAAGCGGAGGTAGTTGTCCGCGATCTTCGACGCCGCGTCGGCCCGCGCGACGTCGCCGGCGAGGAAGCCTCTGAGGCTGTCCCACCAGATCGAGCGGCCGATCGCGAAGCCGATGAAGCCGTCGACCGGCGCCGCCTCGCGCAGCCAGTGGTCGACCTTCGCGTCGCTGGCGCCGCGGCCGAGCAGGACGCAGACGACACCCTCACGACCCTCGCCGCTGCGCGCCTGCTTCGCGAGCGTCTCGGCGTCGGCCTGGGCGTCGACGCCCTCGATCTTCCAGATGTCGACCTCGATCCCGTACGCCTGCGTCTCCTCGATCGCGCGGCGCATCAGCTCCGGGCGCAGCTCGGCGTCGTAGCGGTCGGTGTCGCCGCCGACGGAGGCGAGCTGCTCGTCGGTCGCCGGCACCAGCAGCTCGTAGAGGAACTTGCGGCCGTTGGCGTGCAGCCAGTCGGCGAGGCGCTTGAGCTTCTCGTTCTGACGCGGGTTGACCGCGGCGTCCGGGTCGTCGGGGTTGTAGCGGACGAGGACCTTCGAGAAGGCGGGGTCGAACGTCTCGATGTGGGCGCCGAAGTCGTCGCCGTACTGGAAGTCGAACTCGTTCTGGCCGCTCTTCTCGACCGGCATCGCGAGCTTCAGGCCCTTCGCCTTCGCCTCGTTCGGGATGTCACCGCCGAACTGCTCGTCGACGAGCACGCCGAGCGTGCTGTTGTCGGCGCCGCGGTCGGCGGCGAGCGCCATTCCCTCGTAGATCAGCTGCTTGGCGTCGGCGATCGTGGCGGTCTCCTCCGGCGTCGGATCACCCTCGATGCCGAACATCTTCTTCTGGAAGGAACCGCGATGATCGAAGGCGAGGATGTACAGCTTGCCGTCGTAGCCGAGAGCCATGAAACCGTCCTCAGAGTCGGGGGGAAAAATTGAGCGAAGTGACGTCCGAGTCTAAACCCGAACCCCACTTCGACGGTCCCAACTACACGATCGGCATCGAGGAGGAGCTGATGATCCTCGATGCTGGGACGCTCGAGCTGTCGAACGCGATCGAGACGATGCTGGAGGCGGCGCCGTCGGAGTCCGTCAAGCCGGAGCTGATGGAGTCGGTGCTGGAGATCGCGACGACGCCGCAGCCCGACACCGCCGCCGCCGGCGCCGAGCTGCGCGGCCTCCGCCGCCAGGTGATCGACGCCGCCGCCGGCCGCGGCCTGGCGATCGGCTCCGCCGGGACGCACCCGTTCGCGATGTGGGAGCAGCAGCGGATCGTCGGCCGCGACCGCTACCGGGATCTCGTCAGCGACCTCAAGTTCGTCGCGCGTCAGGAGATCATCTTCGGACAGCACGTCCACGTCGGCCTCGACGACGCCGACAAGGCGATCCACGTCGCCAACGGCATGCGCATCCACCTGCCGGTGCTGCTGGCGCTGTCGGCCAACTCGCCCTTCTGGCGCGCCGACGCGACCGGCCTCGCCTCGACGCGCACGCCGATCTTCCGCGCCTTCCCGCGCGTGGGGATCCCGCCGACCTACGACGACTGGGACGACTACGCGGCCAAGATCGGCTTCATGGTCCGCAGCGGGGTGATCGAGGACTACACCTACCTCTGGTACGACGTGCGCCCGCACCCCAACCTCGGCACGGTCGAGATACGCGTGATGGACAGTCAGACGAGGATCGAGCACACGCTCGGGCTGACGGCGCTGATCCAGGCGATGGTGAAGGAGCTGGCCGAGCACTTCGAGGCCGGCAAGCGGCTGTCGAAGTACCCGCATCAGATGATCGACGAGAACAAGTGGCTGGCGGCGCGCCACGGTCTCGACGGCGAGCTGGTCGATCTGCCGAGCACCGATCGCGTCAGCACGCGCGAGCTGGCGCGACGGCTCCTCGACCGCCTGCGCGAGCATGCGCAGGATCTCGGCGGCGCCGCCGACCTGGCGGCCGTCGAGGACCTGCTGCAGCGCGGCAACGGCGCGGCGCGGCAGCGCGTCGTGCACGAGGCGAACCACGACCTGCACGAGGTGATGGCCGAAATCGTCGCGGCCACTGCGGTCTGAGCGCCGTGTGAGCGCCCCGGAACCCGCTCCGGGGTCTAGACTGGATGCGTGAGCAGCGGCGGCCCTGACCTGTTCGTCATCTGTAAGAGCTGCGGGTCTGAGGTCAGCCCGTACATCACCGAGTGCCCGTATTGCGGCAACCGGCTGCGCAAGCGTGCGCCAAAGCTCGACAGAAGCGGCCGTCCGAAGGACAGACCGCGCGCGCAGCGCAAGGCGCCGAAGCCATCGCTCGGCCCGCTCAAGCGCGGCGAGATCCCCGGCATCCGCGTTGACGCGCGACCGTACGCGACCGCCGCGCTGGTGCTCGCCAGCCTGCTGCTGCTGATCTACCTGCGCGCCGATCCGGCTCGCTACGTCGACTTCACGGTCCTGTTGGACCTCGACAGCAGCAACTGGTGGCATGCGCTCACCGCCGTCTTCGCGTACGACAGCAGCGGCTACGCCTTCGTGACGCTGTTCGCGATCGCGATCTTCGGCTGGCTGCTGGAGCGCCGCCACGGCCCGTTCGTCGTCGTCGCCCTCTTCCTGCTCGGCGGCGCCGGCGGCCTCGCCGTCGCGAGCCTGACCGGCCTGACGTGGCCGGCGCTCGGCGGCAACGGCGCCGCGCTGGCGCTGCTGGCGGCGTGGGCGGTGCCTGATCTGATGGAGGCACGGCGTGGGCGCGAGGTCGACGGCGACCTGCTCGGCGTCGGTGTCTTCGCGCTCCTGCTGCTGCTGATGCCGCTGGCCGTCCACGAGGCGAACGCGGTCGCGGGCGCGACCGGCCTCGTCGTCGGTCTGCTCGCCGGGCTGCCGCTCGCGCGCCTCGCGCGGCGCTGAGCCGGCTCCGGGCCGGCCGTGCCGCCGCGCCCCGCCGGGGGCACCGGGCCCGCGTGCGCCGCGTCGCTACGATGGGCGCCGTGGCTGAGCGCGCCTACACCGATGCCGAGCTCGAAGCGGCTGTCGCCTCGCTGGAGGACGCCGAGCGGATGCGTGATGCGCAGGAGCTGGTCGCGCGCGCCGCGCCGCAGCTGCAGAGAGTGCTGAACGCCGCGCTCTCCGACGGCGGCTGGTTCGGTGAGATCCACGACCAGGCGGTCCACTCGGCGGCCGGCACGGAGGATCTCGCGGAGCGCAAGCTGGCGATCAGCACGCTCGTTGCGGAGGAGACCCGGCTGGGCATGCTCGTCGGCGTGGCCGTGGGCTTCCAGCTCGCGAAGACGCTTCAGGCGGACGACACCACCACCTCGAAGGGGGAGTGAGATGCAGCTGCGATTCCTCGGTCAGTCGGCGTTCTCGTTGAGTGACGGCGACACGGCCGTCCTGACCGACCCGTTCCTGACCGGGAACCCGAGAGCGGCCGCGACCGCCGGCGAGCTCGACGCGCAGGCCATCCTGCTGACGCACGGCCACGCCGATCATCTCGGCGACACCGTCGCGATCGCCAAGCGCACCGGCGCGACCGTGCTCGCCGTCGTCGAGCTCGCGCACGAGATCGGCAGAGCGGGCGTCGACGTCGTCGACCCGAACCTCGGCGGCACGATCACGTTCGACTGGGGCTCGGTCAAGCTCGTGCCGGCATTTCACACCGCGGTCTCGCCGAGCGGGACGCCGCACATCGCCGCGGGACTCGTGATCGACTTCAAGGGCACGACGATCTACCACCTCGGCGACACGTGCCTCTTCTCCGACCTGGCGCTGCCGGGTCGCGCGCGCAAGATCGACGTGGCGCTGGTGCCGATCGGCGGCCACTACACGATGGACCGTCACGACGCGGTCGAGGCGGTCAAGCTGATCGGCGCCGAGACCGTGATCCCGATCCACTACGACACGTTCCCGCCGATCGAGACCGACGCCCAGGCGTTCAAGGCCGACGTCGAGGCGCAGACCTCCTCGAAGGTGGTCGTGCTCGCGCCGGGCGAGAGCTGGAGCAGCTGATGACCCACGCGATCGTGCTGATCCAGGCCGAGCGGACATCGCTCGCCGAGCTCGGCGGCCAGCTCGCCGAGATCCCCGGCGTCGCTGAGGCGTACTCGGTGACCGGCGAGTGGGACTTCGCGGCCGTGCTGCGGCTGCGCGAGCAGGACGACCTCGCGCACGTCGTGACCGAGACGCTCTCGCGCCTGCCCGGGATCGTCAAGACGCAGACGATGGTCGCCTTCGAGGTCTACTCCAGACACGACCTCGACGCGCTCTTCAGCGTCGGGGAGTGACTTCGTCACTTTGGAAGTTCCACGCTGGCGCGCTGAGCCGCGCCGCGTGCCTGGGAACTTCCGGGCTTAGCTGCTGATTCCGGCGGCCGCGAGGGCGCGGCCGAAGGCGTCGGCCTGCAGCGCGTGCGTGTGGGCGGCGAGCGCCGCGCGGCCATCGTTGCCGAGCCGCTCACGCAGCGGCGCGTCGTCGAGCAGCCGTGTGAGCGCGGCCGCCAGCGCGGCGGCGTCGCCGGCCGGCACGACGAGGCCAGTCTGCCCGTCGCGGACGAGGCCGCCGGCGACGGCGCCGACCGCGTCGGTCGCCACGACCGGCGTCGCCTGGTGCAGTGCCTCGTTGCAGACGAGCCCCCATGGCTCGCGGAAGCGCGGCGTCGGGATCGACGGCAGCGTCACCGCGCTCGCGGCCGCGTAGGCGACCGGCAGCTGCTCGGCGCCGACCGGCGCCAGCAGGTGCGCGCCGTCGGCCGCCGCGACCAGCGGCGCCAGCTCGCCGTCGCCGATCGCGACGAGGCGAGCCCGCGGAGCGGCGGCGTGGACGCGGCGCCAGGCGTCGAGCAGCACCTCGATCCCCTTCTCCGGCACCAGCCGGCCGACGTACAGCAGCAGCGGCGCGTCGGGCGGCAGGCCGTTGGCCGCGCGCCAGGTGGCCGTCTCGGCCGGCGCCACCGGGCGGCCGAAGAGCGCGCCGTCGACCGACTGCGGCGCGACGAAGACGTCGTCGGTGCGGCCGCGATAGCCGGCGACGTAGCGGCTGACGTGCGGGCCGTAGGTCACGACCGCGTCGGCGTGGCGGTAGACGTGCCGCACGAGCGGGAAGGCGACCGCGGCCTTCGCGCCGCCGCGCGGGTGGGCCCAGACCGACGCCCACAGCACGAATCTGCGCCGCCGCGCGCGCATCCCGGCGTAGGTCGCCGGCAGCATCGCGCCGCCCGCGACCGGCGCGATCGCCGCCGCGTAGCGGGCACCGAGCCGCAGCGCCGCGCGCGGCCCGTCGAGCCGCCGGGCGGGGAAGGGCGCCGCCGCCAGCTGCGCGTCGAGGTCGCCGAACCATGCCGGCACGTAGCTCTGCCCGGCGCCGAAGCAGAGCACCTCGACGCCGTAGCGCTCGGCCAGCAGCCGGTAGAGCGGGGCGCGGTACGGCGTGATGACGTTGGTGACCAGCGCGATCGCCATGACGGGGCAGCCTGCCAGAATCGCTCGCCAGTGGCCTCGACGGATCGATCCAGCGCGCGCACGGCGCCTGCGCCCGGCGCCTCGGCACGGGCGGGCGACGAGCCCACGCGTGTCCTCCTGCTGCACAACCGCTATCGCGCCGCGGGCGGCGAGGAGCGCGTCGTCGACCAGCTCGACGACCTGCTGCGCGAGCGCGGCCACGCGGTCGCGCGGCTGGAGCGCGACAGCGCCGCCGCCGGCGGCGCGGCCGCGGCGCGGGGCCTGCTGCGCGGCGGCCTCGACGAGCAGGCGGTCGCCG
>NZ_JAWSTH010000024.1:0-66527 GCF_033542075.1 Conexibacter stalactiti | reverse complement strand
CCGCCGGCGCCGAGCGTCGCGCGCAGCGGGGCGGCCGACGGCCCGCCGCCTCCGCCGCCCTGGCCGGGCGCCACCGGACCGGGCCCGGGGAGCGGCGCGACGACCGGCGCGGGCGCGACGGAGACGACGCGCGTCGCGCTCGTCTGGCGGCCGATCGCATCGACCGCGGTGACGGTCACCTGCTGCTCGCCGGCCTGCGCGAAGCGGTGCGAGGCGGTGGCGCCGGCGACGCTCGTGCCGTCGCCGAACGACCACGTCACGGCAGCCGGCGGTGACCACACGTCGAAGGCCGTCACCGCCAGCGGGACGGCGTCGCCGACGGTCGCGGCGGCGGGGACGGAGAGACCGTCGAGGAGCGGTGCCTCGCCGTCGAAGCCGATCGCCTGGATCTCGTGCTTCGCCGCGTCGGCGTCGCTCGCGCGGTCCCAGACGGCGACGGCGTTGCCGCGCCCGTCGAGCGCGACCTGCGGGTAGAGCGCGTTTCTGCCGCCGGCGGAGAGCTGCTGCGCGGGCTGCCACGCGGCGCCGTCGGCCGGCCGGCGGGCGCCTTCGATGACGACGGCGCCGCCGACGAAGCGGGCCCAGCCGGCGACCGCCACGCCATCCGGCGCGACCGCGAGCGTCAGCGCACCGGCGCTCGCACCGCCGGCCGACAGCGGCCCGCCACCCGACCAGCCGCCGCCGGCCGGGTGCGCAGCGGCGCGGACGAGCGTGTGCATGCCGTCGCTCTCGCTCCAGAGGACCGTCGCGTTGCCGGACCCGTCGATGCCGGCGAGCGGCTCGTTCGCCGCTCTGCCGGAGGCGGAGACGTCGTGCGTCGACGCCTCCCATGCGCCGCCGGCCGGGCGCAGCCGCGCCTGGACGCTGGTCGGCGCGGTGCCGAGCGTCCACGCGACGACGGCATCGCCAGCCGGCGAGACGGCAAGCTGCGGGTAGCCGGCGCTGTACGCGGCGGACGACAGCGTCTCCGTCGGGCTCCAGCTCCCGCCGGCCGGCAGCATGCGCCACTCGATGACCGTCTTGGAGCCGTTGGAGCGGGCCCAGAGCGCGTGGGCCGCGCCGCTGCCGTCGAGCGTGATCCGCGGCGAGTTGGCATCCTGGCCGCCGGCGGAGATGGCGGCGGCGGGGCCCCAGCCGCCGCCGGCCGGGCGGACGCGCGCCTCGATGATCCATCTTCTGCCGTCGTACCGGCGCCAGGTCGCGGCGACCGCGCCGTCCGGGCCGGAGGCGAGCGTCAGCTGCTCGGCGTTGCTGCCGTTGTCGGAGAGGTCGGCCGGTTCGCTCCAGCTGCCGCCGGCCGCGCGGGTCGAGCTGCGCACGCCGAATCTGGAGCCCGAGGTCGCGATCCACGCGGCGGTCGTGCGCCCGTCGGGACCGATCACGACGTCGACCGAGCTGATGCCCGAGGTCGGTGCCTCCAGCACGACCGACGGCTCCCAGCTGCCGCCAGCGGGGCGGACGGACGACAGGAAGGCGACTCTGCCGTTGTCGATCGCCGGGAAGATCGTCGCGACCGAGCCGTCGGGGCCGGCGGCGACTGCGGGCGCCAGCGAAGCGGCGCCGAGCTGACCGATCGCCGTCGGCGCGAGCCATCTGGCGTCGGCGGTCGGCGCCAGCGCGAACGCGGCGGCGGTGGTGACGAGGATCGATGCTGCGCTGCGCATGACGGGCTGGCCTCCTTGCCGAACGTGGACGCAGCGAGGCTATGAGCGTGACGACGGCCGCACCCGCCGGTTCTCCGCCATCCTGTGCGCGGCTCTCCGCCATCGCTGGCCTAGAGGAAACGGACAATTGAGCGCCCAGGATTGCGCGATCTCGACAAATTGAGCGCGCGCGGAGCGGATATGTTTCAACCCACACGGAGATTGGACAGAAATCCAGTCTTCTGTCTATGGGGTGTGGGCGCGTGGGGCGTGCCCGCAGAGAAAGGGGATTGAATCGTGTCCATCGTCATCGCGCGCCGCGCGCGCGTCGCGCTGCTCGCCGCGGCCGCCGCGCTCGCGGCCGTCTGCTTCGCCGCACCGCCGGCGCTCGCGCTCGACCCGCCGGCCGGTCTGGCCTTCTACACGCCGCCCAACCCGCTGCCGGCGGGCAGACCGGGCGACGTGATCTGGTACCGCGTCGCGAACACGTCGATCGCGACCGACAACAACGCGACGGCGTACGAGGTGCTGTACCGCTCGACCAACGTCCAGGGCGGCGCGATCGCCGTCTCCGGCACGGTGCTCGTGCCGAGAGCGGCCTGGGCCGGCAGAGGCACGCGCCCGCTGACGGCGTACGCCTCCGGCACGCAGGGCTGGGACGACTCGTGCGCCCCGTCGCGCTCGATGACGGCCGGCAACTTCGACGAGTCGTTCGCGGTCACGAACCTGCTGAGAAAGGGCTGGGCGGTCGCCGTCACCGACTACCCCGGCCTCGGCACGCCCGGCGACCATCAGTACAACGTCGGCATCTCCGAGGGCAGAGCGGTGCTCGACATCCTCCGCTCGGCCTCGCGGATCGCGCCGGCCGGCATCAGCGCGACGACGCAGGTCGGCGTCGAGGGCTACTCGCAGGGCGGCGGTGCCGCCGGCTGGGTGATCCAGCAGGAGGCGACGTACGCGCCGGAGCTGAACATCGTCGGCGTCGCCGGCGGCGGCACGCCGGCCAACCTGCAGGCGGTCAAGGCCAACATCGACAACTCGGCCTTCTTCGCCTTCCTCGCCGGCACAGCGATCGGCTTCCGCGGCGGCTACCCGGCGCTCAACGTCAACAGATACCTGACGCTCTACGGCAGACTGGCGATCTCGACGCTCAACAGCCTCTGCCAGATCCCGGCGCTCGCGCTGTACGCCTTCCACCACCTGACGGAGTACACGGTCGGCGGGATCGACCCGACGACGCAGCCCGACTTCAGAGCGGCGCTCGACGCCAACAACCTCGGCACGATCAGACCGAACGTGCCGGTGCTGCAGTACCACGGCTCCTTCGACGAGGTGATTCCGTACGCGGTCGAGCAGAGCCTCCAGAGACAGTGGTGCGCGCTCGGCGCCAGAACGCGCCTCTCGGCCTATCCGCTGGAGCACGTCACGACCCAGCTCGGCGCTCAGATAGAGGTCGTCAACTGGTTGCAGGACCGCTTCAACGGCGTCGCGGCCACAAGCAACTGCTGACCTGAGTCCGGTGCGGCGGGCACGGCGCCCGCCGCACCGGCGCGGTCAGCCCTGCGCGTTGCCGTAGTACCTGCCGTTGAATCTGACCGTCCCGCACGTTCTGCCGCGCGCGACCGAGCTGCCGACGACGCGGTTGGCCTGGAAGGCGCCAGTGATCAGCATCTTCGTCGTGAATCTCGACGAGCCGGTCGTGACCGAGACGTTGCCGTCGATGCGGAAGGTCCCGCGGTCACTGATGGGGACGTTGCGGGCGACGATCACACCGCCCTGTCTGCCGGCCGAATTGAGGCACGCGACCTGGAAGACGCTCAGCTTCTTAAGATTGCGCGCGACGTTGAGCGTCATGTTGCGATTCGTCGCGTTGTCGGCGTAGTAGCCGAGCTTCGCCTTGCTGGTCGCCGCGAGCGCGGGCGCCGGCAGCGCGGCGGCGGCGCCGAGCAGACCGAGTGCGACGGCGAGCCGTGCGGGATTCCTCATCGATCCTCCTGGTCGGGGTCAGGCCGACCATTTTCCTGGCTTGCGGCGCGCTGTGTTCCGGTTGGTCGTCGCGCCAGTCGCGCTACGTCGCCGCCGCCGGCTCCGTGACCGCCTTGAGGTGACGGAACGGTCTGCCGTCGCGCAGCTCGCGCACGACCTCCTCGACGAGCGAGTCGCCGTCGAGGCGGCGGCCGTCGGTGACGGCGGCGACGATCCCGCGCTTGCGCTGGATCAGCCGCGCCATCGTCTCGTCGATCGTTCTCGCCGCCAGCAGATACCAGGCGGTGACGGCGTCGCGCTGGCCGATGCGATGGCAGCGGTCCTCAGCCTGGTCGTGCATCGCCGGGGTCCACTCCAGCTCCAGGAAGGCGACGTTGGAGGCGCGCGTGAGCGTGATCCCCTGACCGGCGACGCGCGTCGCCGCGACGACCAGCTGCGGCCCGTCCGGCTCCTGGAACGCCCGCACCGCCGCCTCGCGCGCCTGCACCGTGTCGCGGCCGAGCAGGTGGGCGGCGTCGGGGAAGCGCGCCAGCACCGCCTCCTGCACCTCGACGTGGCGCGCGAAGACGACCAGCGGCTCGCCCGAGGCGAGGAAGTCGTCGATCCACGCCAGCGCCGCGCCGAGCTTGCCGCGCGCGGCGATCCGCTGCAGCGCGCCGAGCTGCGCCAGCCGCTTGGCGCGCAGCGTCGCGGCGATCTTCGCGTTCAGCTCGGAGAGGTCGAGCGGCTGCTCGCGCAGCCACTTGATCACGTCGTCCTCGGCGAGGCGGTACTCCTTCATGTTGTCGAGCGCGACCGGCACGACCGTCTGGCGCTTGGCCGGCAGCTGCGGCAGCACCTCCGACTTCAGCCGCCGCACGAAGCAGCGCCGGCGCAGGTGCCAGTGCAGCCGCTCCTCGGTCAGCGGCCCGCGGAACTGCTGCTTGAAGCGGGCGCCGGAGCCGAAGTCCTCCAGCCGGCCGAGCACGCGCAGCTGGGCGATCAGCTCGTCGGGGTGGTTGAGCACCGGGGTGCCGGTCAGCGCGAGGCGCAGGCGGTCGGGGCCCATCGACTCCGCCAGCCGTCGTACGGCGCGCGTGCGCTTCGCCGACGGGTTCTTGCAGTAGTGCGCCTCGTCGAGCACGAGCGCCCCCGGCCGCATCCGCGCCAAGGTCTCGCGGTGGTGGTCGACGACCTCGTAGTTGAGGATCGTGATCTCGTCGGTGCGCGGCACCGCCTGGCGCCCCTCGACGACGACGACCCTGCGGTGCGGCAGCCATCTGCGCGCCTCGCGCTCCCAGTTGAGCTTCAGCGACGCGGGGCAGACGACGATCGCCGGATAGGCGTCGTCGGCCTCGATCGCGGCGAGCGCCTCGACCGTCTTGCCGAGCCCCTGCTCGTCGGCGAGGAAGGTGCGGCGGGCGTCGAGCACGTAGCGCACGCCCGCCCACTGGAACGGCTCCAGCTCGCCGCCGAGCCTGGCGGCGATCTCCGGCAGCGGCTCGCCCTCGGTCGCGCGCGAGGCGCGGATCGCGGCGGCCGCGAGCGCGGCCTCCTCGCGCAGCTTGCGCAGGGTCGCCGAAGCGCTGAAGCTGACCTCGACGTCATGCAGCGCGATGAACGCGTCAAGCGGCTCCAGCAGCCACGGGTCGACGGGGATCGTGCGCTCGCCCTCGTTGCCGGGCAGCGCGTCGAAGGCGTGGCCGGCGGTCGGGTCCCACAGCACCTCCAGCCGCAGCCGCGCGCCTTCGACGCCGTGCGTGCCGACCAGCCGCGCCGGCGGCGGCACGTCGCCCAGCTCCAGCGTCGCGACGGTGCGGTCGGCGGCGGCGTCGAGCTTGGCCGACTCCTGCTCGCGCAGCAGGTGGGCGTTGGCCTCCGTCAGCGGCACCAGCAGCGCGCCGTCCTCCTCACGCGTGACCGAGCCCTCCAGCAGCGCGGCGGGGACCTCGCCCGCGAGCGTCTCCAGCACCCACCAGCCGCGGGCGTCGTGGCGGGTCGTGCGGACGTGGCCGAGCCAGCGCTTCTCGATCCCCTCCAGCCACTCGGCGACCTGCTCGCTCGGCTCCAGCTCCGGGAACCGTCTGAGCACGTCGCCGACGTGCAGCGCGACCCAGTCGTCGAGCGGCGCCCACCACTCGTAGGTGTCCCAGTCGAAGCGGCGGTGCGGGATCGCGCGGACGGCCTCGACGAGGTGGCGGTCGTAGGGGAAGGCGAGCACGACGATCCGCCCGCGCTCGGGATCGCTGCGCAGCTCGACGTTGGGGCGTTCGGGGACGAGCTGCATTCACAGAACAGGCTAACGAGCCGCCCGCGAGTTCCCGGTGCGCCACGTCCCGGCGGGCGCCGTCGTGGAACTCGCAATGCGCAGCACACCTGCGAAACTGTCCAGATGACAGACGGCTATGCCATCACCCAGGAGGGTCTCGACGCGCTGCGCGCAGAGCTGCAGCAGCTCGAGACGGTTGCCCGGCGCGAGATCGCGGAGCGCATCCGCACCGCGCGCGAATGGGGTGACCTGAAGGAGAACGCCGAGTACCACGCGGCAAAAGAGGATCAGGCGCACCTCGAGACGCGCATCCTCAAGCTGACCGAGCGCGAGCGCAACGCGGTCGTCGTCGAGGCGGCCTCCGACGCCAGCGTCGTCGCCTTCGGCTCGACGGTCGAGGTGCGCGACGAGAGAAGCGGCAAGACCGCGACGTACACGCTCGTCGGCGCGGCCGAGGCGAGCGCCAGAGACGGCAGACTGTCGATCGAGTCGCCGGTCGCCAGAGCGCTGATCGGCGCCAGCGACGGCGAGGACGTGAGAGTGCACACGCCCACGGGGGTCCGCACGCTGCACGTCGTCCGCGTCGGCGCCTGAGCCGATGCCGAAGGTCGACCTGCAGTACTCGCACGGCGCGCTGCCGGCCGCCTCGATCGGTCCGCTGACCGACGAGCTGACCGGCTTCCTGCTCGCCCGCCGCGGCCTGCCCGACACGCCGCAGGCGCGCGCGAACGTGTGGTGGTTCGCGCGCGAGCAGCAGGCGTACGTCGCCGGCGCGGCGCCGGCGCAGCCGCTCGTGACGATCACCTTCACGATCTATGCCGGCGGGATGGACGCGGCGCAGGTCGAGGGCCTGATCGCCGACGGCACGCGCGCGGTCAAGGCGATCTCGCCCGAGGCGCGCGTGTGGCTGCTGGTCGACGAGGTCGAACCGGCCAACTGGGGCGTCGAGGGACGCCCCGGCCGCCCCGCCGCACCGCCCGCGCGGGCTTAGGCGAAGAGGTCGGCGGCGGTCGCCAGCAGCACGTTCTCGGCCGCCGCCCGCTCGCGCAGTTCGGCGCTGAAGCCGCGGCGGGCGAACAGCGCCAGGCGCGCGCCCATCGCCTTCCCGCCAAGCCGCGCCTGCGCCTCGTGCAGGTCGTCCAGCACCTCGACGCCGACCGTACGGCGCCACTTGCACGACCCCAGCAGCGAGTAGCGGCCCTTGCGCACGCCGACGACGTCGACCTCGACGCTGCCGTCGCGCGACCACCAGGAGCCGAGCTGGTCGCTGCGGCCGATGCGCTGCTCGTCGGCGTAACGGCCGGCCCAGGTGCGGCAGGCGTCCTCGAAGGCCCGTCCCATCACGTTGTCGAGGTCGGCCAGCACCTCGGTCGCGACCTCCTCGACGCGTCCGCGCTCGAGCCGGCTGCGGTTGGGGAAGACGTAGCGGAAGAAGAAGGCGAAGTAGGGGTCCGCGATGCGGTAGCTGGTGCGGCGCGGCTCGTGGCCGTCAGGGCCGAGCGGCGCCCAGCCGCGGACGTAGCCCAGCTCCTCCAAGCGCGCGAGGCGAGCGCCGAGGTTGCTGCTGGGGACGCCGATCCGCGTCGCTATCTGGTTGTGCTGCGTCGCGCCGCCTGAGATCGCGCGCAGAATCGAGAAGTAGGTCGCGGGGTCGCGGACCCCCTCGCCCTCGCGCAGCAGGTGCAGCGGATCCTCGTACAGCGGCTGCCCCTTCGCGAGCACGGCGCTGCGCAGGACCGTCTCGATCCGGCGGTCGCCCGCCCACACCTGGTACTGCGGCGTCCCGCCGAGGACGGCATAGCGGCGCAGCAGCGCTTCGGGGTCGGTCGAGCGCACGAACGCGGCCGCGTCGCGGTAGTCGAGCGGCGTCAGGAACGGCCGCTGGGTGGCGCGACCGTACAGCGGCGCGCCATGGCCGAGCAGCCCTTCCATGAAGCTGAGCGCGCTGCCGGAGAGCACGAGCGTCACCGCCACCTGCTCGCGCTGCCAGCGATCCCAATGGCGCTGGACGATCGACGGCAGCGCGGGCTGCGCGGCACAGAGGTATTGGAACTCGTCGAGGATCGCGACCACCGGCGCCGTCTGGGCCTGAGTTGCGAAGAACGAGAGGGCGGCGTTCCAGTCGTCGAAGTGGAGCGGGGGCGCGCCCGGCAGCAGGCGTGCCGCCTCGGCGGCGAGCAGGTCGAGATGGCCGCGCTCGTCCTGCTCGTCGGCCTGGTAGCTGACGACCCGCTCGCCGTTCAGGACGGATGCGAGCAGGAAGCTCTTGCCGATGCGGCGGCGGCCGGTGAGGACGACGAGGCTGGGCGCCTCGTCACGCGCCTGGCGCAGCAGCGCGGCTTCGCCGATCCGGTCGATCAGCTCACGAGGCATGCATGCAGGATAGCCAAACGAGAGTTGCTATGTCATAACATAGTATGTTGCGGTATAGCAATATCGTGGGGTTGCTCAGCCGTCCGGCGTCATGATCAGCAGGCTGGAGCTGGCGGTCGCCAGCAGCTTGCCGTCACCGTCGCGCACGTCGCCCTCGGCGAAGGCGACGCGGCGGCCGGGCTTGCTGACCCAGCCGTGGGCGTGGATCTCGCCCGTGTGGGCGTGGATCGGGCGGACGTAGCTGACCTTCAGCTCGATCGAGGTGTAGCCGGTGCCGGCCGGCAGCTGCGTGTGGACGGCGCAGCCGACTACCGAGTCGAGCAGCGTGCAGACGAGCCCGCCGTGGACGAGGCCGATCGGGTTGTAGGCCGACTCGTCGGGGACGACGGCGAACCGTATCTCGCCGTCGCTGACCTCGACGATGCGGAAGTCGAGCATCGACGCGATCGGCGGCGGCGGGAGCGTCCCGTCGGCGATTGCCTCCAGGTAAGCGCGGCCGGGCAGCTTGGCACCCTCGGCGGCGGTCGCGAGCGGGTCGTACCAGGTGATCGTGCGGCTGCGCGGCTCGCCCCAGGAGGCGGGTGCGGCGTCGCCGCCCGCGATGTCCGGAGCACCGCCGATCTGCTGCTGCTCGGCAGCAGCAGATGTCCGGTCCTCGTCTCTCGTCGTGCTCATCGGTGGTACTTTGGCGGGATCGCTTGCAAAATGCAAGCGCCAAGTCAGAGCCGTCGCGCAGCCTCGCGGCGGAGGCCCACCTCCGAAGGGATCCACCATGCAGATCGAAGGCTCCGTCGCGCTCGTCACCGGCGCCAACCGCGGCATCGGCGCCGCCTACGTCGAAGGGCTGCTGGCCGCTGGTGCGGCCAAGGTCTACGCCGCCGCGCGCGACCCGCGCACCGTCGCGGCGGGCGATCCGCGCGTCGTCGCGCTCCAGCTCGACGTGACCGATCCCGATCAGGCCGCCGCCGCCGCGCGCACGGCCGCCGACGCGACGCTCGTGATCTCCAACGCCGGGGTCGGCCGCGGCGCCACGCCGCTCGACGACGACGCGATCGCGGCCGCCCGCGACGAGCTGGAGGTCAACTACTTCGGCGTCCTCAACGTCGCCCGCGCCTTCGCGCCAGTGCTCGCGGGCAACGGCGGCGGGGCGCTCGTGAACATGCACTCGGCGCTGTCGTGGATCCACTTCCCCGCGGTCGGCACCTACGCCGCCTCGAAGGCGGCGGCATGGGCGGCGACCAACGCGCTGCGGGTCCAGCTGCGCGGGCAGGGGACGCTCGTCGTCGGCGTCCACGTCGGCTACGTCGACACCGACATGGCGGCCGGCGTCGAGGCGCCCAAGAGCGCGCCGGCCGACGTCGTCGCACAGGTGCTCGCCGGTGTCGAGGCCGGCGCCGAGGAGGTGCTCGCCGACGAGGTCAGCCGCCAGGTCAAGGCCGCTTTGCCGCACGACCTCGCCGCGCTCTACCCCGACGTGCAGGCGCGCTACGACGCGGCGGTGGCGGCCGCCGCGTGAGCGTCAGCCGGTGACGACGAGGACGTCGAGCGTGCGCGGGCCGTGGACGCCCTCGACGCGGTTCAGCTCGATGTCGGAGGTCGCCGACGGCCCGGCGATCATCGTCATCGGCTGGCCCGCGCGGGCGGCGTCGCCGAGACGGGCGATCCCCTCCGGCACCAGCTCGACGATCCGCTCCGCCGGCACGACGCAGAGGTGGTAGTCGGGCAGCAGCGTCAGCGCCCGGCGCCCCTGCGCGACGCCGCCGTCGAGCACGATCGTGCCGTTGAGCGCGATCGCGACCGCGCAGCCGGTCACGACGCCGTCGACGGCGCTCAGCTCGTCGTGTGACAGCGAACGGTCCTCGACCCACTCGACGCCGTCGACGCGCCACGCGGCCGGCAGGTCGGCGGGGATCGCGAGCCGTCTGTGGCCGCGCTCGGCGAGCCACGCCGCGATCGCGCCGGGCAGCTCCGCTTCACTGACCTGGCGCACGTTGGCGCGGTAGTCGGCGCAGTTCTCGGCGAACAGCTCGACGACCTCGGCGGCCGGCAGCTCGCCGACGCGGCGGTAGTCGCGCACGACCGCGACGTCGCCGGCCGTCTCGCCGGCCGGAACGTCGTTCAACGCGGCGCGCACGCGCGCGAGGATCTCGGACTTCGCGTCGCTCATCTGGAGGCCTCCCGCTCCATCCACCACTCGCGGAAGGTCTGGTCGGGGATCGGCATCAGGTCGCGCGCCTTCGTCCAGCCGCCCAGCTCGCCCGGCAGCCTCGTGATCTTGCCCCCGCGCGCCAGCGGCCACTGGCCGCGGCGGCCGAGCTTCTGCAGCCGCTCGTAGCGGCCGCGTGTCGCGAAGCCCTTCGCGACCGCCTTCAGCGCGAGCCGCTCGGGGTCGAGCTTGCCCCTCAGCGACGCCGCCGCTCTCTCCTTGTTGGAGCGGTTGCGCAGGTGGACGAGCACGGTCGGTATGTCGATCTTGACCGGGCAGACCTCGTAGCAGGCGCCGCAGAGGGAGGAGGCGAACGGCAGCGAGCCGGCCGCTCTCATGCCCGCCAGCTGCGGCGTCAGGATCGCGCCGATCGGCCCCGGGTAGACCGAGCCGTAGGCGTGGCCGCCGGTGCGCTCGTAGACGGGGCAGACGTTGAGGCAGGCGGAGCAGCGGATGCACGCCAGTGTCTGGCGGTCCAGCTCGTCGGAGAGCGACGTGGTGCGGCCGTTGTCGAGCAGCACGAGGTGGAACTCTCTTGGCCCGTCGTCGTCGCGCGCCCCAGTCCACAGCGTCGTGTACGGGTTCATCCGCTCGGCGGTCGAGGAGCGCGGCAGCAGCTGCAGGAAGACCTCCAGGTCCTCCCATCTCGGCACGAGCTTCTCGATCCCGCAGACGGTGATCAGCGTCTCCGGCAGCGTCGTGCACATGCGGCCGTTGCCCTCGGATTCGAGCACCGCGATCGTGCCGGTCTCGGCGACGGCGAAGTTGGCGCCGCTGATCCCGACCCGCGCGCGCAGGAATCTCTCGCGGAGGAAGCGGCGCGCCGCCTCGGCCAGCTCGGCCGGCTCGTCGGTCAGCGTCGCGGGGCCGATCGTGCGGCGGAAGAGGTCGCGGATCTCGGTGCGGTTGCGGTGGATCGCCGGCACGAGGATGTGCGACGGGCGGTCTCTGCCGAGCTGCACGATCAGCTCCGCGAGGTCGGTCTCCAGCGCCGTGATGCCGGCCGCCTCGAGCGCCTCGTTGAGCTCGATCTCGACGGTCGCCATCGACTTGACCTTGACGACGTGGTCGACGCCCTTCGCCTGCACCAGCCGGGTGACGATCGCGTTCGCCTCGTCGCCGTCGCGCGCCCAGTGGACCTGGCCGCCGGCCGCCTGCACCGACGCCTCCAGCTCCAGCAGGTGTCTGTCGAGGTGGCGCAGCGTGCGGTCCTTCAACGCCCGGCCGGCCTCGCGCAGCGGCTCCCAGTCGGGCATCTCCTCGACGACGCCGATCCGCTTCTCGCGGATCGTCGAGGTCGCCTTGCCGAGGTTGCGGCGCAGCTGGGTGTCGGCGAGCGCGGCCTTCGCGGCGAGCGGGAAGGCGGGGACGTCCGCCCAGGAGGCGCTCGTCGTCATGCGCGCACCACAGCGATCGAAGCCGACGCGCCGCCGCTCTGCGGAACACCGAACGGTCGATCTTCGGTCGAGGCGAGGATCTCCGCCAGGTGCAGGGCAGAGGCGTTCGCGCGCTGGCGCGAGAGGCCGCCGCCGATGTGCATCAGGCAGGAGTTGTCGGCGGCGGTGCAGATCTCGGCGCCGGTCTGCGCGACCGCTCTGAGCTTGTCGTCGAGCATCGCGATCGAGGTGTCGGCGTTCTTGATCGCGAAGGTGCCGCCGAAGCCGCAGCACTGCTCGGCCTGCGGCAGCTCGACGAGGTCGATCCCGCGCACCGCTCTCAGCAGCCGCAGCGGCTTGTCGTCGATGTGCAGCATCCGCAGCGCGTGGCAGCTGGGGTGGTAGGTGACGCGGTGCGGGTAGTAGGCGCCGACGTCCTCGACGCCGAGCTTGTCGACCAGCAGCTCGGTCAGCTCGAACGTGCGCTCGCCGAGCGTGCGAACAGCTTCGATCAACTCCGGATCACCCGACTCCCGCGCGACGTGCGGGTAGTGGTCGCGCACCATCGCGACGCACGAGCCGGAGGGGGAGACGATCAGCTGCTCGTCGGCGAAGACGCGGGCGAAGCGGCGCACCAGCGGCAGCGCTTCGTCGTGGTACCCCGAGTTGAAGTGCATCTGACCGCAACAGGTCTGCTCGAGTGGGAATACCACCTCGTGTCCGAGCCGTTCGAGCAACGTCACGACGGCCTGTCCGGTGCGAGGAAAGAGCGTGTCGTTGAAACAGGTGATGAAGAGCGCGATACGCACAGGAGAAGCTCCTCCGGAGAATTGGTCGGACCATATCGCCTCGCAGTGGGGCGTGTCCTGACCGCGTCGCGGCGCCATCTGTCGGGTCGCCAACTGTGACCAACCTTACTCGACTTGACGTGCGGATATGTTCTGTGCTCTGATTGCTTTTGTCCATTTGGACAGAGAGATGGCAGCAAACGAACAAACAAGCACAGCCGGCCGTCCGGTCATGGCGGCCTCGCGCCGCCGGTCGATCGTCGACCTCCTGCACCGCGACGGCGAGGTCACCGTCGCCGCGCTCGAGGAGCAGTTCGGCGTCTCGTCGATGACGGCGCGCCGCGACCTGGCCGAGCTCGAGCGCCAGGGCCTCGCCCGCCGCACGCACGGCGGCGCCGTGCTGCCGGGGGTCGCCGCGCACGAGGACTCCTTTCAGCACCGGCTCGGGATCGACACCGGCGCCAAGCGCCGTCTCGGCGAGGCCGCGGCCGCGATGGTCGCCCCGCACGAGACCGTCTACGTCGACTCCTCCTCGACCTGCTGGCACGCCGCGCAGGCGATCGTCGCCGCGCGCACCCCGGTCACGATCGTCACCAACTCCGTCCCGGTGATGGAGCTGGTCGGCGCCGCCGACCAGGCGAACGTCGAGCTGATCGGCGTCGGCGGCTCGATGCGCAGACTGACGCGCTCGTTCGTCGGCCCGCACGCCGTCCGCACGGTCCTGGAGCACTTCGCCGACAAGGTCTTCCTGTCCGTCAAGGGACTCTCCCGCGACGGCACCCTGACCGACGCCGACCCGCTGGAGGCGGAGGTCAAGCGCGCGATGATCAGCCACGCCGAGGAGCCCGTGCTGCTGATCGACGGAAGCAAGCTGCACACGCGCGGCCTGGCCGCGATCACGAGCGTCGACCAGCTCGCCTGCGTCCTGGTCGACGAGGCTTCGAACGAAGACGTCGCGTCGCTGCGCGCGACCGGCATCGACGTGCGCCGGGTCCCCACGGACCGCGCGCGCCATGGGAGCGAGGTATGAGCAACACATCGAACAGTGCGCCGCCGCGGCTCGCGCTGAGCGGCGCGAGCAAGAGCTTCGGCGCCGTCCACGCATTGCGCGACGCGACGCTCGAGCTGTACGGCGGCCACGTGCGCGCCCTGCTCGGCGAGAACGGCGCCGGCAAGTCGACGCTCGTGAAGACGCTCGCCGGCGTCTACCGGCCCGACCAGGGCACGGTGCTCGTCGACGGCGAGCCGGTCGACTTCCACGGACCGCTCGACGCGCGCGACAAGGGCATCGCGATCATCTACCAGGAGCCGACGCTCTTCCCCGACCTGACGGTCGCCGAGAACGTCTTCATGGGCCGCCAGCCGCTGTCGGCCGGCAAGCGGATCGACAAGGGCGAGCTGCACAGACGCACCGCGGAGCTGTTCACGCAGCTCGGCGTCGCGATCGCACCGGAGCGCCCCGTCCGCGGCCTCTCGATCGCCGACCAGCAGCTCGTCGAGATCGCCAAGGCGCTCTCCTTCGACGCGCGCGTCCTGATCATGGACGAGCCGACCGCCGCCCTCTCGGGCAACGAGGTCGAGCGCCTCTTCCGCGTCACGCGAACGCTCAGAGAGCAGGGCGCGGCGATCATGTTCATCTCGCATCGCCTCGAGGAGATCTTCGCGATCTGCGACCACGTCACCGTCATGCGTGACGGCGCGGTCACCTACAACGGCGACCTCGAGGGCAAGACGACCGACGACCTCGTGCGCTGGATGGTCGGCCGCGACATCGACCAGCTCTTCCCGAAGGTCGCGTCGGAGATCGGCAAGCCGGTCCTCACGGTCGAGCGGCTGACGCGCGAAGGCGTCTTCTTCGACGTCTCCTTCGAGGTCAAGGCCGGCGAGATCGTCGCCCTCTCGGGCCTCGTCGGCGCCGGCCGCTCGGAGGTCGCGCGCGCGATCTTCGGGATCGACAGAGCCGACGGCGGCCACGTCGAGGTGCTCGGCAGAAGGCTGCCGAACGCCAAGCCGACCGCCGCGATGCGCGCCGGGATCGGCTTCGTGCCGGAGGACCGCCGTCAGCAGGGCCTCGTGATGGACCTTTCGATCGCGCGCAACGCGACGATGACGCGGATGCGCTCGCTGGCGCCCGGCGGCATCATCCGCGCCGCCAGAGAGCGCGCGCTCGCGAGCGAGTGGGCGACCCGCCTGCAGCTGAAGTACCACCGCCTCGACGACACCGTCGGGACGCTCTCCGGCGGCAACCAGCAGAAGGTCGTGCTGGCGAAGTGGCTGGCGACCGAGCCGAAGGTGCTGATCATCGACGAGCCGACCCGCGGCATCGACGTCGGCACCAAGGCCGAGGTCCACCGCCTCATCTCCGAGCTGGCGTCGAGAGGTCTCGCGGTGCTGATGATCTCCTCGGAGCTGCCCGAGGTGCTGGGGATGGCCGACCGCGTGCTCGTGATGCACGAGGGCCGCCTGACCGGCGAGTTCAGCCGCGCGGAGGCAAACGAGGAGAACGTCATCCGGGCCGCGACGGGCCAGAAGGAGGAGGTCGCGGCATGAGCACCGCAGACGTCGCAGTAGACAGAAGGGAAGCGGGAGAGCGCGCACGCCGCCTCTCCGAGATGGTCTTCCGCATGCGCGAGCTGGGCATCGTCATCGCCCTGCTCGCGCTGATCGCCGTCACGGCGATCCTCGAGCCGCGCTTCATCGAGCTCGACTCGCTGAAGGACCTCGCCCGCAACGCCTCGATCATCGCGATCATCGCCGCGGGTCAGACGCTCGTCATCCTGACCAGAAACATCGACCTGTCGGTCGGCTCCGTGCTCGGCCTCGCCGCCTTCTTCTGCGGCGACATGCTGAGCAACCACGGCATGCCGATCATCGTCGCGATCCTGCTGTGCATCGGTCTCGGCGCCACCTGCGGAATCATCAACGGCGTCCTGACGACGTACGGCAGAGTGCCGGCGCTCGTCGTCACGCTCGGCACGATGTACGTCTTCCGCGGGATCGCGTTCGTCTACACCGACGGCCGCCAGATCAACGCCGAGACGCTGCCGGACTCGTTCCTCAACATCGGCACGGGCACCATCCTCGGCATCCCGACGATCGCGTTGATCGCCTTCGTCGTCGTCGTGATCGTCGGCCTCTACCTGAGCAACTACCGCAGCGGGCGCGAGCTGTACGCGATCGGCTCCAACGACGCCGCCGCGAAGCTCGCCGGCATCCGCGTCGACCGCCGCGTCGTCGGCGCCTTCGTCGCCTCCGGCGCGCTCGCCGGCCTCGGCGGCGCGCTCTACGCGGCCCGCTTCGGCACCGTCGACGCGACCGCCGGCACCGGCTACGAGCTGACCGTCATCTCGGCCGCCGTCGTCGGCGGCGTCGCGATCAACGGCGGCGTCGGCTCGGTCTACGGCGCCGCGATCGGCGCGATCCTGCTCGGCTGCATCACCTCGTCCCTGATCGTGCTCCGGATCGACTCGTTCTGGCAGCAGGCCGCCGTCGGCGCCCTGCTGATCGCCGCGATCGCCTTCGACCGCCTCGTCGGGCTCCGACTCGACGCGGCCCTGCGACAGCGGAGCGCACGCCGTGCCTGAGCTCGCCACCACCACCCCCAGCGCCGGCGGCACGCCGCCGGCCGCGCCGAGCAAGAGCGGCGTCAGATTCGACCCCAGCAACCTGGTGCGCTGGGAGACGCTGATCGTCGGCCTGATCATCGTCGTGCTGTTCGTCGGCTCGGGCCTGTCCGAGCAGTTCTTCACGGCGGCGTCGTTCACGACGGGCTCGTTCGACATGATCGAGGTCGCGCTGATCGCGCTGCCGATGACGCTGATCGTCATCACGGGCGAGATCGACCTCTCCGTCGCCTCGATCCTCGGCCTCTCCAGCGCCTTGATGGGCGAGCTGTGGAACGCCGGCCTGCCGCTCGAGCTGATCATGCCGATCTGCATCGCGATGGGCGCGGTCTGCGGCGTCGTCAACGGCTTCCTCGTGACGCAGCTCGGCCTGCCGTCGCTGGCCGTCACGATCGGCACGCTCGGCCTCTATCGCGGTCTCGCGCTCGTGATCCTCGGCGACGAGTCGATCACCTCGTTCCCGAGCGCGTGGACCGAGAGAGCGTTCGGCACGATCAACGACGGCTGGTTCCCGAACGTGATGGTCATATTCGTGATCCTCGCCGTGCTGTTCGCGATAGCGCTGCACGCGACCCCGTTCGGCCGCTCGATCTACGCGATCGGCGCCAACAAGGAGGCCGCGCGCTTCAGCGGCATCCGCACCAAGCGCATCACGATGAGCCTCTACGTGCTGGCCGGCGCCGTCGCCGCGCTCGCGGGCATCGTGATGACGCTGCGCAACTCGACCGCCGCCGCCAACGTCGGCGTCGGCCTCGAGCTGACGGTCGTCGCCGCGGTGCTGCTCGGCGGCGTCTCGATCTTCGGCGGTAAGGGATCGCTCTTCGGAGTCATCCTCGCCGTCTTCCTCTTGGGCGCGATCCAGAAGGCGCTGCTGCTTGCAGACGGCGTCTCGTCGTACTGGATCCAGATCGTCACCGGAACCCTGCTCGTGGTCTCGGTGCTCGGCCCCAACCTCGTCGTGCGGGCGCGGGAGGCCCGTACACGAGCAACACGCTCACGCGCCCCCGGGGCGGCGCCACCAGCGACCACCACGACCAAGCCCCGCAAGGAGGAGGATCGATGAGTCTTTTCCATCGGTCGCGCGCGCTGTGGGTCGCCGTTCTGGCGATCGTGCTCGCGATGGTCGTCGCCGCATGCGGCGACACCAAGGACGACACCGAGACGTCGGCGAGCAGCGCGCCTGCCACGACGGCTGACGGTGGTGCCGCGGCGAACGCCGACGGTGAGTACAGAAGAGGCCTCAAGGCCATCGTCATGCCGAAGCAGCTCGGGAACCCGTACGAGGAGCTCGAGGACAGCGGCACGGTCGAGGCATTCGAGGAGCTCGGCGGCGAGGCCAGCATCGAGGGCCCGACCGACGCCGGCGCGTCGTCGCAGGTGCCGATCCTGCAGTCGGCGATTCAGAAGCAGCCGGACGCCATCATCCTGGCGGCCAACGACCCGAACGCGGTCGCGCCAGTCCTGAAGCAGGCGATCGCCAGAGACATCAGAGTCGTCACGCAGGACTCGGATGCCGCTCCGGACGCCCGTCAGATCTTCATCAACCAGGCGACGACCGAGGGCATCGGCGAGTCGCTCGCGAGAATGGCCTCGCAGGTGACCGGTGGCAGAGGCGAGATAGCGGTCCTGTCCGCGACCGCCAACGCGACCAACCAGAACGCCTGGATCAGAGTCCTCAGAGAGAGACTGGAGACGCCTGAGTACTCCGGCCTGAGACTCGTCAAGGTCGCCTACGGTGACGACGACGACCAGAAGTCGTTCCAGGAGACGCAGGGCCTGCTGTCGGCCTACCCGAACCTGAGAGCGATCGTCGCGCCGACCACCGTCGGCATCGCGGCCGCCGCGCGCTACCTGTCGACCTCCCCGAAGAAGGGCAGAGTGCAGGTCACCGGTCTCGGCACGCCGGACCAGATGCGCAAGTTCGTCAAGGACGGGACCTCCGAGGTCTTCGCCCTGTGGAACCCGAAGGACGTCGGCTACCTCGGCGGCTACGCGGCCGCCGCTCTGGCCTCCGGCATCATCACCGGTGCCGAGGGCGAGAGATTCGAGGCCGGTCGCCTCGGCGAGAGAGAGATCCTCGCCAACGGCGAGATCGTCCTCGGCCCGCCGACGGAGTTCACCAGAGAGAACATCGACGACTTCAGATTCTGATGTCGTCCACGACCGTCCCCAGCAGCACCACGGTCGTGGCGAAGGCGACCCGACCCGCGCAGCGCGCGCGGGTCGGGGTCTTCGGCATCGGCCTCGAGGCATATTGGCCCCAGTTCGCGGGTCTGAAGGAGCGTTGCGAGGGCTACCAGGCGCGCGTTGAAGAGCGTGTGCGCGAGCTTGGCGCGGATGTTGTCAGCGCGGGCCTGGTCGACACCGCGCAGGGCGGCCGCGCCGCGGGCGACCTGTTCGCCCAGCAGCAGGTCGACCTGGTGCTCTGCCATGCCGTCACGTATGCGACCTCCAGCGTCGTGATCCCGGCGTTGCAGGAGGCGGGCGTGCCCGTCGTCCTGCTCGGCCTGCAGCCGACGAGAACGCTCGACTACGAGCAGACCGACACGGGCGAGTGGCTGGCCAACTGCGCCGCCTGCTGCGTCCCGGAGATCGCCGGCGCCTGCGTGCGCTCCGGCATCCAGTACGACACCGTCGCCGGCACGATCGACGACGACGAGCGCGCCTGGGACAAGATCGCCGCATGGGTGCGCGCCGCCGGCGCCGCGCGTGCGCTGCGCCGCTCGCGCATCGGCTTCATGGGCCACGCCTATGCCGGCATGCTCGACATGTACACCGACTTCACGATGGTGCACGGCCAGCTCGGCGCGCACGTCGAGGTGCTTGAGATCGACGACCTCGGCGCGCGTGTCGCGCAGGTCACCGACGCGGAGCGCACGGCGAAGGAGACGGAGATCCGCGAGATGTTCGCGTTCGCCGACGCGTCGACCGATCCGATCGCCGCGCCGATCGAGCAGGAGCAGCTCGACTGGTCCGCGCGCGTCGCCGTCGGCCTCGACAAGCTCGCCGAGGACTTCGAGCTGGACGCGCTGACGTACTTCTACCGCGGCGTCGACGGCAACGAGTCCGAGCGGCTCGGCGCCGGCGTGATCGTCGGCAACTCGCTGCTCACCGCGCGCGGGATCCCGACGGCCGGCGAGGCCGACATCAAGACGAACATCGCGCAGCTGCTGCTCGACCGCCTCGGCGCGGGCGGCTCCTACACCGAGTTCTACGGCCTCGACTTCGACGAGGACTTCATCCTGATGGGCCACGACGGCCCCGGGCACCTCGCGATCGCGCAGGAGCAGCCGACGCTGCGCAACCTGAAGGTCTTCCACGGCAAGCGCGGCGCCGGCCTGTCGGTCGAGCAGAAGGTGCGCTTCGGCCCGATCACGATCGTCGGCTGCACGCAGACCGCGGACGGCAGGCTGAAGCTGATCGTCGGCGAGGGCGAGTCGGTTCCCGGCGCGACCTTCAAGATCGGCAACACGAACTCGCGGCTCGTCTTTCCGAGCAAGCCGGCGGACTTCTTCGAGCGCTGGTGCGAGGAGGGCCCGACCCACCACGTCGCGCTCGGCGTCGGCCACGTCGCCGCCGAGGTCCGCAACGTCGCGAAGCTGCTCGGCCTGCAGTACGCAGAGGTTCGTTGAGCATGCAGCGGATCTGCTTCACGCTGACGGTGCCGGTCGAGCATCACGCCGCCTACAAGGAGGCGCATGCTGCCGTCTGGCCGGAGATGCGCGAAGCGCTGAGCGAGGCCGGCTGGCACAACTACTCGCTCTTCCTGCGGCCCGACGGGCTGTTGATCGGCTACCTCGAGACGGACGACTTCGAGGCGGCGCAGAAGAAGATGTCGGTCACCGAGGTGAACACCCGCTGGCAGACGGAGATGTCAAAGCTGTTCGGCAACCGTCCCGACGAGGCGATGGTTCCGATCGAGGAGGTGTTTCACCTTGAGTAGTGCGCAGGCACTTGCTCGCTACATCGCGGTCGACCTTGGTGCGGAGTCCGGTCGCGTCCAGCTCGGAACGGTCGCCGGCGGCCGCGTGAAGCTGGAGGAGATCCACCGCTTCGCCAACGGCCCGGTGCGGCTCCCGAACGGACTGCACTGGGACGTGCTCGGCATCCACCGCGAGATCCTCACCGGGATCAAGGCGGCGGCGCGTCGCGCCGACGGCCCGATCGACGGCATCGCCGTCGACGCCTGGGGCTGCGACTACGGGCTGCTCGACCGCGACGGCGACCTGCTCGGCAACCCCTTCCACTACCGCGACCATCGCACCGACGGCGTGATGGAGCAGGTGCTGGAGCAGATCCCCGCCGAGGAGATCTACGGCGCGACCGGCATCCAGTTCATGCCGTTCAACACGATCTTCCAGCTCGCCGCGCACAAGGGCAGCGCGCAGCTCGATGCCGCCAGAGCGCTCGCGACGATCCCCGACCTGCTCGCCTACTGGCTCTGCGGACGCCTCGCCGGCGAGCGCACGGCCGCCTCGACGACGCAGCTGCTCGACGTCCACACCGGCGACTGGGCGCGCGAGCTGGCCGTCCGCATCGGCATCCCGGCGCAGATCCTGCCGCCGCTGGTCGACGCCGGTACGGTGCTGGCGCCGCTGCGGCCCGAGATCGCCGCCGAGTCGGGGCTCGATCCCGTCCCCGACGTGATCGCGATCGGCGCCCACGACACCGCCTCGGCGGTCGTCTCGGTGCCGGCCAGAGGCAAGGACTTCGCCTACCTCTCCAGCGGCACCTGGTCGCTGCTGGGGATGGAGCTGGACGAGCCGGTCACGAGTGAGGAGGCGCGCGCCTACAACCTCACCAACGAGGGCGGCGTCGACGGCACGATCCGCCTGCTGCGCAACGTGATGGGCCTCTGGCTCGTGCAGGAGTGCCGCCGTCAGTGGGCGCGCGAGGGCGTCGACCACGACTACGACGCGCTCCACCGGATGGCGCAGGCGACCCCGCTCGGCGGTCCGCTGATCGACCCCGACGCACCCGAGCTGCTGCACCCCGGCGACATGCCGGCGCGGATCGCGGAGCTGTGCATCCGCTCCGGGCAGGAGCCGCCGAAGGACGCCGGCGCGACGATCCGCACGGCGCTGGAGTCGCTCGCCTGCAAGTACCGCCTCGTGCTGGAGCGGATCGAGCGCGTCGCCGGCCGCCGCGCCGAGGTCGTCCACGTCGTCGGCGGCGGCTCGCGCAACGCGACGCTCTGCCAGCTCGCCGCGGACATCCTCGACCGCCCGGTCCACGCCGGACCGATCGAGGCGACCGCGCTCGGCAACGTGATGACGCAGGCGCTGGCGCAGGGGAAGGTCGACTCGCTCGCGGAGATCCGCGAGATCGTCGGCGCCTCGTTCTCCTCCGACGTCTACGAGCCCTCGACCGACCGCGCCGCCTACGAAGAGCTGTACGCGCGCTTCCTCTCCGTGACTGGTCTTGCACCCGTCGCCGACTTCGCACCCACCCAAGGAACCAACCCCTGATGTCTGACACCAGCCGTACCGACTACGACCGTTTGGTCGAGCGCCTGTCGGCGCGCGGCCTGGACGTGGCGGCGATCGAGCAGCGCCTCGCCGACCATCGCATCGAGACCCCGTCGTGGGGCTATGCGAACGCCGGCACGCGCTTCGGCTCCTACCCGCCCGCGGGTCTGCCGAGCACCCCGTTCGAGAAGTTCGACGACGCCGCCGAGGTCCACCGCCTCACCGGCATCACGCCGTCGGTCGCGATCCACATCCCGTGGGACCAGCTCGAGAACTACGGCGAGCTGAAGGCGCACGCCGAGTCGCTCGGGCTCGAGGTCGGCACCGTCAACCCGAACCTGTTCGGCGACCAGCGCTACAAGCTCGGCTCGCTCGCCAACCCCGACGCCGCCGTGCGCCGGCTCGCGACCGATCACATGCTCGAGTGCATCGAGATCGCGCGCGAGGTCGGCTCGACCGGCCTCTCGCTGTGGCTGCCCGACGGCACCAACTACGCCGGCCAGGACTCGTTCGTCGCGCGCCGCCGCCGGCTGCACGAGTCGCTCTCCGAGGTCTACGCCGCGCTCGACGCCGACATGGAGCTGCTGGTCGAGTACAAGCTCTACGAGCCGGCCTTCTACGCCTCCGAGCTGGCCGACTGGGGCGCGTCGCTGCTGACCTGCCAGAAGCTCGGCCCGAAGGCGAAGGTGCTGGTCGACCTCGGTCACCACGCGCAGGGCGTCAACATCGAGCAGATCGTCGCCTTCCTGGACGACGAGGACCGCCTCGGCGGCTTCCACTTCAACAACCGCAAGTACGGCGACGACGACCTGATCGTCGGTTCGGTCAACCCGTTCGAGCTGTTCTTGATCTACACGGAGCTGGCGGCGATGCCGACGCTCCCGCGGCTCACGATCGACCAGGCGTTCATCGTCGAGCACAAGATCGAGGGGATGGTCCTCTCGGTCGTCAATCTGCAGGAGGCCTTCGCGAAGGCGCTGCTCGTCGACCGTGTCGCGCTCGCTGAGCGCCAGGCGGCCGGCGACGTCCTCGGGGCGCACGAGCTGCTGCTCGACGCGTTCCGCACGGACGTGCGGCCGCTGACCGCGAAGGTCCGTGAGGAGAAGGGCGCGGCGGCCGATCCCGTCGCCGCGTTCCGCGACGGCGACTGGTGGGAGCGTGTCGGCTCGCGCCGCACCGCCGCCGCGACTACGGGAGGACTTGGCGCATGAGCCAGACGACTGACACGACCTCGACGGCGGCGCCGGTGGCGCCGCGCGCCGACAGCCTCTACGACGCCGCGAAGGCGCCGAAGGGCGGGCTCGACGAGCTCGTCTACCGCAGCAACCTGCTCGGTGCCAACCGCGCCGTGTCGAACTACGGCGGCGGCAACACCTCGTCGAAGAGCAAGGAGACCGACCACACCGGCCGCGAGGTCGACGTGCTGTGGGTCAAGGGCTCGGGCTCGGACCTCGCGACGATGGGCGCGAAGAACTTCACCGGTCTGCGGCTCGACGAGATCCTGCCGCTGATCGAGCGCGACGAGATGGTCGACGAGGAGATGGTCGCCTACCTCTCCCGCTCGCAGGTCGCGCCCGAGATGCCGCGCTCCTCGATCGAGACGCTGCTGCACGCGTTCGTGCCGGCCCCCGAGGTCGACCACACGCACCCCGACGCGATCAACATGCTCGCGGGTGCCGAGAACGGCGAGCAGTTCGTGAAGGAGGTCTTCGGCGACGAGGCCGTCTGGGTCCCGTACATCCGCCCGGGCTTCACGCTCGCCAAGCAGGTCGGTCTCGCCGCGCGCGGCGAGGGCGTCCGCTTCGTGATCCTCGCCAAGCACGGCCTCGTCACCTGGGGTCAGACCGGCGAGGAGTCGTACGCGAACACGATCGAGGCGATCAACCGCGCCGCCGACTACGTCTCCGGCAAGGCGAAGGCCCGCTTCGGCGGCGCCGCGCGCGAGCCGCTCTCGGGCGAGCAGCGCGACGAGCTGCTGGCCGACCTGCTGCCCGCGATCCGCGGCGCGGTCTCCAGCGAGCGCGCGAAGATCCTCCAGGTCGACGCCTCGCCCTCGACGCTGGAGTTCGTCTCCTCCGTCGACGCGCCGACGCTGTCGCAGGTCGGCGCCGCCTGCCCCGACCACCTCGTCCACACGAAGCGGATCCCGCTTTGGATCTCGTACGACCCGGCGTCGGACGACGTCGAGACGCTGTCGGCGCGCGTGCGCGAGGCGGCCGCGACGTACCGCAAGGAGTACGTCGAGGACTACTTCACGCCGAACGCGCAGTCGGGCGAGACGCTCGGCGATCCCGATCCGCGTGTCGTCCTGATCCAGGGCGTCGGCATGGTCTCGGTCGGCACGACGCTGAAGAACGCGCGCCTGGCGCGTGACCTCTACCACCGCGCGATCGAGGTGATGGGCGGCGCCTCGGCGATCGACTCGTTCACCTCGCTGACGGCGCCGGAGTCGTTCGCGGTCGAGTACTGGCCGCTGGAGCTGTACAAGCTGGCGCAGGCCCCGCCGCCGCGCGAGCTGCAGGGCAAGATCGCTCTGGTCACGGGTGCCGCCGGCGGCATCGGCGGCTCGATCCTCGACGCGCTCGCGTCACAGGACGCGGTCGTGATCGCCGCTGACATCGACGCCGCGGGCGCCGAGCGCGTCGCCGGCGAGTACGGCGACGAGGGCCTCGGCGTGGCGATGGACGTGACCAGCGAGGAGGCCGTCCAGGCCGCCTACCGCCACGCCGTCCTGACCTACGGCGGCGTCGACGTGATCGTCTCCAACGCCGGCATCGCCTCCAGCGCGCCGATCGAGGAGACGAGCGTCGAGATGTGGGATCGCAACCACTCGATCCTGACGCGCGGCTACTTCCTCGTCGCGCGCGAGGCGTTCAAGATCCTGCGCCGCCAGGACAACGGCGGCAGCGTCGTCTTCGTCGCGTCGAAGAACGCGCTCGTGGCGGGCAAGAACGCGGCCGCGTACTCGTCGGCCAAGGCCGCGGAGCTGCATCTGGCCCGCTGCCTCGCCGAGGAGGGCGGCGCCGCCGGCATCCGCGTCAACACGGTCAACCCGGACGCGGTCCTGCAGGGCTCGAGAATCTGGGGCTCGTCGTGGCGCGAGGAGCGCGCCGCGGCGTACAACATCGACCCCGACCAGCTCGAGGAGCACTACCGCGCTCGCACGACGCTGAAGGTCAACATCCTGCCGGAGGACATCGCCCAGGCGGTGCTCCACTTCGCCTCGCCCGTCCGCTCGGGCAAGTCGACCGGCAACGTGCTGAACGTCGACGGAGGCGTCCCCGCCGCGTACTCGCGGTAGGTCGCCCTTCCCGACACCCTCCCCTTGGAGCCGCGCGCCCGGTCTGCAGCGCGGCTCCGACACCCCGGCGCCGCGCCCCCTCGGTCTCAAGCGCGGCGCCGGTTCCGAGGTCCGCGCGTCACCCCTCGATCCCGGCGCGCGGCCTCCCCACGGCGAGCTGCCCGCCCCGCGCCCCATCCGCGCGGGGCGGGGGTTCGCCGGTTTGCTTTGGGGGGAACGTGGATCTGCACCAGTCGTCACATTGCGCGCCCAGCGGCGGCACGCCGTGGCATGTTCGGTGTGCTGGAACGGACACGACGCTTGACGCTCCTTTTTTAGGTGCGTAAGGTTGGTGTGGCGTGCGGCACTTTGTCTGAGATCGAGTCAAGGGGGTGTCATGGATCCCGTGCGCGCTCGTGTATCGCCGTAAATAGGAGAGTGCATCCATGTCAAATAGATGGGTTCATGCCCTGATAGCCAGCATCATCGCGACAGTCGCGTTCAGCGCTGTGGTGGGTTCAGCAAGCGCTACGAGATTCTCAATCAATCCCCTAAGTGCGACGGCTACCGGTATCCTGACGTTGAGTGCTTCCGGGCTCACAACTACGTGCAATCTCACTCTTGCGCTCCTAACCCCGAACACGATAGCCAAGGTCGTCGGTCAGCCGATAGGAACGCTCCTACTAACCGGGGTCGGTAGAACTGTGGTTTCTGGCTGCAGCGCGGTTATCAGAACGGTAACTGTCCTAAACGGCATTGTTCTGAGCTATACGTCGTTCACGGGAACGCTACCGAATATATCGGCAATAACGACAGATGTGCGGAGCAATGGGCCCGGCTTCCTAATCCTATATACCATCGGCGCGCTATGTCTATATAACGCACTTGGAATTCGAGCTGTCTTCAACCGCAATCCCGTCACGGGTGAAATCACAAGTGTCACCGTCAGTACCCCGGGCGTGCTTGCCGTTACAGACCTAATTGGAGCGGGCTGCCCAACGGGAGCAAAGTTGGCAGGGAACCTCGTCGTGCGGCCGCCACGTCCAGTCGTAACGCTAATATAGTGGCCGGATAATCCAGTATTGCTTGAGCGTGGGCGGAGCCCTAAGGGGGTCCGCCCACGGCGAAGACGTCACACCGGGCCTCGATGCCGCGGCTCGGCGTGCGGCCGGGGCGCGTGCTCGCGAGTGCGACGCCGCTCAGTACGTCTGCTGGATGATCGTGGCGACCTTGCCGACGTCGTCGTTGGCGGCGAAGACGCCGTTGATGTCGTCGTAGATGCCGTTGGCGACGACGATCGAGAAGGCGAGGCGGCGGCCGCTCTTGGCGTCGATGTAGCCGCCGAGGGCCTTCGCCGGCAGGCGGTAGCGGTCGTTGAAGAAGTCGGGCGCGGCGAGCGATCCCGTCTTCGCGAAGACTCTGCCGGTCGCCGGTCCGTTCGGCTGCACGAGCGCGAGCGAGCCGTCGACGCCGAGGATCGGCAGCGTCGCGCGCCACTGCGCCGCGTCGGGGCGTCTCGCCATGATCGACTGCAGGTGGACCTCGTTGTCGGCGGTGATCAGGTTGCCGGTCAGGCCGGAGCCGTCGATGAGGGTCGCGTTCTTCGTGTCGAGGCCCGCTCTGCGCCAGATCTGCGCCGCCTTCGCCATGCCGGCGTCGCAGTCGGTGCTGCCGGCGGCGACCGCGAGCCGGCAGATCATCGTCTGCGCCCCGCGGTTGTAGCTGACCTTCAGCGTGTAGGTCGCCTCTTCGCGCAGCGACAGCGATCTCAGTTGCGCGACCGCCGGCAGCCGCGTCACGGCGGCTCTGCGGGGGAGGCGCTGCGCGGGGTTGGTCGCGATCGGGTTGGCGCTGACGCGGACGCCGGCCCGTCCGAGCGCCTCGATGAACGCGGTGCGCGCGAACGTCGCCGGGTCCTCGAACGCGTACGTGTTGACGACCGGGTCGCTGTCGACGGCGATCGTGCCCGTCAGCACCACGCGACCGTGCGATGGGGAGGAGACGGCGATCTGCGTCGGCTTGCCGGCGGCGACCGTCTTGACGCGGCTGGTCACCCTCCACGGCGCGACCTTCGGGCGCATCTGCGTCGCGGCGACCTGGCCGACTCTGCCGGCCCGCGTCGTGAAGTCGATCAGGTTGTTGTTGACGACGATCGGGGTGATCGGGCCGTTCTCGAGCTGGTAGGTCTCCCACAGGCGGTCGTCGGCGATCACGTTGCCTGCGACGCGTCTGATCCCCGCCGCCCGCACCTGTCTGGCGAGCACGTCGAGGCCTCTGAGCGGGTTCTGCGGCGTCAGCGTCGCGCCGGGCAGCACGTTGGCGTCGTTGTGGTCGAGATCGGTGAAGGCGACGCTGCCGTCGCGCTTGGTGCGGCCGTCGAGCGTCATGTCGCCCTTGCCGACGAGGATCAGATCGCCGCGCAGCACGCCTCCGCGGACCTGGCCTCTGCGCTTGACCGGCGTGACGACATGCGACTCAGGGCCGAACTCGATCCACCCGGCGCCCATGCTGTACGTCTTGACGACCGATCCCGGCTCGACGAGCGTGTCGGCGTTGTAGGAGATCAGCGGCTGGCCGCTGGCGAGATCCCGCACCGAGATGAACCACTGCCCCGACGCGTACGCCGGCTCGTTCATCACCGTCAGCGCCGACGGGTCGAGCCCCGGCACCGACTGGATCGGGGCCGCCTGGGCGCTCGACCCGGCCAGGGAGGTCAGCGCCACTGCTGCGGCACCGATCCACGCACGTCTCATCACGGCAACGTCCTTGCTTCGCTGATCGATTTCGCGCGCGCGACGCCGGTCAGCGCGCCGCCATCGCTGCCGCCGCAGTGTAGAGCGCGGTCAGATGGCCGACCAGCTCGGCGGCGCTCGCGGGAGCGCGGCCGGTGGCGGAGGCGATCAGCGCCTCAGCGATGCCGCCGGAGATCACCAGCGCGCTGAGCTCGAGGCTGCGGCGGTCGACCGTGCTCGGATCGGCGCTGAGGCCGACCATCAGGCGCGCGGCGAGCGCGCCGAACGCCTCGACCAGCCTGGCGCGGCGGGCGCGGAACTGCGGTGTCGCGAGCGACTCGACGAGCGTGACGCGGACGGTGCGGGGGTCGGCGGTGAAATGCTCGGCAAGGGCGGTCAGGACGCCCGCGGCGCGCTCCTGCGGCGAGCGACCGGGCGCGACCGCGGCGGCGCGGACGACCGCCTCGATCTGCTCAGCGGCGCGGTCGACGACGGCGAGGAAGAGCGCCTCGCGGCTGGCGAACTGCTCGTAGAAGTAGCGCTGGCTGAGCCTCGCCTCGCGGCAGACGTCGAGCACGGTGCTGGCCGCCCAGCCGCGCTCGCCGAAGACCTCCAGGCCGGCGGCGAGAAACTGCTCGCGCCGGCGCTGTTCGCGCTCGGTCGGGGTCATGCCGCCCCAGACGCGGCCGCTGTCGGTACTCATCTGAACGCGCTCCGTGGCACGGCCTGATCGTCGCACAGGAGTCACCGCCGCGCGCGCGAGTGGAACGGACGCTTACAACTTGAAACGCTTCGTTCCACATGAGTAGGATCGCGCCATGACGCTCGATCCCCACCTGCCCGTGCTCGTCGGTCTCGGCGAGGCCGTCCGCCGGCCCGGCGACGACGGGCCGACCGAGCCGGCGGCCCTGATGGCCGAGGCGGTGCGCGCCGCCGTCGCCGACGCCGGAGCCGGCGATGCGCTGCTGCGCCGCGTCGGCGCGCTCGGCGCCGTGCCCGCGGCGGCGTGGGGCGACGGCGACCCCGGCCGGCGCGTCGGCGAGCTGCTCGGCCTCGACGCCGCGCTGCCGACGCTGCGCTCCAGTATGCAGGGCGGCAACGGGCCGCAACTGCTCGTCAACACCTTGGGTGCACGGATCCAGTCCGGTCAGCTCGACGCCGCGATCGTCTGCGGCGCCGAGGCGCTCAGCACCGTCGCGCGCCTCGCCAAGGAGGGCCGCCAGCCCGACTGGCCGGCCGCCGACCCCGCGCGCCGCGCCGGCGAGGTGCTGGAGGAGGATCGCGCCGCCGCCACGGACGCCGAGACGGCCGTCGGCATGATCGCGCCGATCATGGCCTATCCGCTGATCGAGAACGCGATCCGCGCCGCTGCCGGTCGCAGCGCCGACGAGCAGCTCGACCTGATCGCGGGACTGTGGTCGTGCTTCAGCAGAGTCGCCGCCGACCAGCCGGCCGCGTGGGCGCCGCGGGCCTACGACGCCGCCGCGCTGCGCACGCCGACGCCGGACAACCGGCAGGTCACGCTGCCCTACACGAAGCTGCTCAACGCGAACATCCAGGTCGACCAGGGCGCCGCCCTGCTGCTGTGCGCGGCTGGCGTCGCCGACGCGCTCGGCATCCCGCGCGAGCGCTGGGTCTTCCTCCACGCCGGCGCGCGCGCGACCGACGAGTGGTTTCTCTCCGAGCGGCGCGAGCTGCACCGCTCACCCGCGATCCGCGCCTGCGGACAGGCGCTCTTCGAGCACGCCGCGATCACCTCCGAGCAGCTCGGTCCGATCGACCTCTACTCCTGCTTCCCGGCCGCGGTGCAGCTCGCCGCGACCGAGCTGGAGCTGCCGCTCGACGACCCCGGCCGGCCGCTGACCTGCACCGGCGGGCTGACCTTCTTCGGCGGCCCCGGCAACAGCTACGCGACGCACGGCGCGATCGCCGTCGCGCTGCAGCTGCGCGACGCACCGGCCGGGGCGGTCGGGCTCAGCACCGCGCTCGGCTGGTACGCGACCAAGCACGCCCTCGGCCTCTACGGCAACGAGCCGCCGGCACGCCCGTTCGCGGCGCTGGAGCCGGTGCCCGACGCGCCCCCGCCGCGCACCGTGATCGCGCCCGCCGAGGTCACCGCGACGGCCGAGACCTGCACGCTGATCTACGGCCGCGACGGCGCTCCCGCCTACGGGATCCTCTTCGCGCTCACCGACGCCGGCGAACGCGCGCTGGCGAAGTCCGACGACCCCGCCGTGATGGCGGCGATGGCCGGCGACGACTTCCTCGGCGCGCGCGTCGCGCTGCACGCAGACCGCAGCTTCGACCTCGTCTAATCACAGGGAGCAGAGCGATGTCCGACAGCCCCTCCGTCCGCGTCGAGCGCCGCGGCGCCGTCCAGCTCGTCACGTTCGACCGGCCCGCGGTCCGCAACGCCTTCGACCTGGAGATGTCCAAGCTGGTCGCCGCCGCGATGGACGAGCTGGACGGTGACGACACGCTCTCGGTCGGCGTCGTGACCGGCGCCGACGGCTACTTCAGCGCCGGGATGGACCTGAAGGCGTTCGCGCGCGGTGAGTTCCCCGGCGTGCCCGTGCGCGGCTTCGCCGGCATCACGCAGAAGGCCTCCGACAAGCCGCTGATCGCCGCCGTCGAAGGGCCGGCGCTGGCCGGGGGCTTCGAGATCGCCGTCGCCTGCGACCTGATCGTCGCGGGGGAGAGCGCGATCTTCGGCGTGCCGGAGGTGCGGCGCGGCCTCGTCGCGCTCGCCGGCGGGCTGCGCCAGCTCGCGCGCCGCGTTCCGCGCGGGATCGCGAAGGAGCTGGCGCTGACCGGGCAGCCGATCGGCGCCGCGCGCGCCGCCGAGCTGGGGCTCGTCAACCGCGTCGTCGCCGACGGCGAGGCGCTCGACGCCGCGTTGGAGCTGGCCGCGACGATCGCCGCCAACGCGCCGCTGGCGCTGCGCGCGACGAAGCGGATCCTCGACGAGCAGGACGCCTGGGACGGCGACGACTTCTGGGCGCGCCAGGGCGAGATCGCCGGGCCCGTGATCATCAGCGCCGACGCGCGCGAGGGCGCGGTCGCCTTCGCCGAGAAGCGCGACCCCGTCTGGCAGGCGAGATGAACGTCGGCGACATCGGCCGCGGTGCGAAGGCGCTCGCCGACGCCGGGATCCTGACGCCCCGCCTCGGCGAGCTGGCGCAGCGCGTCAAGGCGCTGCGCGCCTACGGGCCGGGCCCCGCCGCCGGCTTCGCCGCCGCCGCGCGCATGCGGCCGCGGCAGCCCTACATCCACGACGAGCAGGGGACGCTCACCTTCGGCGAGGTCGACCGCCGCACCGACGCGATCGCGCAGGCGCTGCGCGCCGCCGGGATCGGACCGGGCGACGGCGTCGGGCTGCTCTGCCGCAACGGCCGCGCCTTCGTCGAGGGGCTGCTCGCCTGCGCCAAGCTCGGCGCGACGATCCTCTTCCTCAACACGGACTTCGCCGGCCCGCAGCTGCTCGACACGCTCGAACGCGAGCAGGGCGTCGCGCTGATCTCCGACGAGGAGTTCGACCGCCTGCTGCCCGACGGCGCGCTGCCGGGGCGGCGCTTCGTCGGCTACGGCGAGGGCGCTCCCGGGCGGCCGACGCTGGAGCAGCTGGCGGCCGGCGCCGCGACGCCGCTGCCGGCGCCGCCGCAGACGGCGAAGCTGGTGATCCTGACCTCCGGCACGACCGGCACGCCGAAGGGCGCCGCGCGCACCGGCGCGCCGCTCACGGCCGTCGCCGGGATCCTCGACCGGCTGCCGTTCCGCGCCGGCCAGGTCCACCACATCGCCGCGCCGCTGTTCCATGGCTGGGGGCTGCTGCACTTCACGCTCGGGCTGGCGCTGCCGACGACGATCGTGCTGCGGCGCCGCTTCGATCCGGAGGAGCTGCTGCGCGTGATCGAGGCGCACGACGTCGACGCCGTCGCGATGGTGCCGACGATGATGCAGCGCGTGCTCGCGCTGGAGCCGGACGTGCGCGCCCGCTACTCGCACGCATCGCTGAGCGCGCTCCCGCTGTCGGGCTCGGCGATTCCCGGCGACCTCGCGACGCGCGCGATGGACGCCTTCGGCGACGTCGTCTACAACTTCTACGGCTCGACCGAGACCGGTTGGGCGACGATCGCGACGCCGGCCGACCTGCGTGCCGCGCCCGGCACCGCCGGCACGCCGCCGATGGGCACCGAGCTGCGGCTGCTCGGCGACGACGACCGCCCGGTGCCGGCGGGGCAGACGGGGCGGATCTTCGTCTCCTCGCAGCTGCGGATGGACGGCTACACCGACCCCGGCCTGCGCAAGGCGATCGTCGACGGGCTGATGTCGACCGGTGACGTCGGCCACCTCGACGGCGGCGGCCGCCTGTTCGTCGACGGGCGCGACGACGACATGATCGTCTCCGGCGGCGAGAACGTCTTCCCGCGCGAGGTCGAGGACCTGCTCTCCGCCCATCCCGAGGTGCACGAGGCGGCCGTGATCGGCGTCGCCGACGACGAGTTCGGCCAGCGGCTGATGGCCTTCGTCGTGCTCGCCCCGGCGGCCGCGATCGACGGCGACGGGCTGCGCGAGCATGTCCGCGCCCATCTCGCGCGCTACAAGGTGCCGCGCGAGGTCGTGCTGCTGGAGGAGCTGCCGCGCAACCCGACCGGCAAGGTGCTCAAGCGCGAGCTGGCGGCGCGGGCACGCGGGGAGGAGACGGCGGGGTAGGCGGCGCGCGGGCCGCTCACCGCTCGCACGCCGCCGCGCGGTCGTGCAGCAGCACCCGCTCGCGCTCGTTGTCGCACTGCTCGGCGGCGCGCAGGAACTCCGCCCGCGCATCGGCCGCGCGGCCCAGTCTCGCGAGCAGGTCACCGCGCACGCTCGGCAGCAGGTGGTAGCCGCGCAGCGCCGGCTCCTCGGCGAGCGCGTCGACCAGCTCCAGCCCGGCCGCGGGCCCGAACGCCATCGCCACCGCGACAGCGCGGTTCAGCTCCACCACCGGGGAGCCGGTGAGCGCAGCGAGGCCGTCGTAGAGCGCGACGATCCGCGGCCAGTCGGTCTCCTCCATCGTGCGCGCGCGGGCGTGGCAGGCGGCGATCGCGGCCTGCAGCGTGTAGGGGCCGAGGCCGCCGCTGCTGAGCTGCTCCGCCCGCCGCAGCTCCGCCAGGCCGCGCTGCACGAGCAGGCCGTCCCAGCGGGCACGGTCCTGGTCGGCGAGCAGCACCGGCGCGCCGTCCGGCCCGACCCGCGCGCGCAGCCGCGACGCCTGCAGCTCGATCAGCGCCAGCAGCCCGTGCGCCTCCGCCTCGCGCGGCAGCAGCGCGGCGAGGATCCGGCCCAGCCGCAGCGCGTCCTGGCACAGCGCCGGCCGCGTCCAGTGCTCGCCGGCGGTCGCCGCGTAGCCCTCGTTGAAGATCAGGTAGATCACCTCGAGCACCGCCGAGAGGCGGTCGGCCAGCTCGTCGCGGCCGGGCACCTCGAACGGCACCTGCGCCTCCGACAGCGTGCGCTTGGCGCGCACGATCCGCTGCGCGACGGTGCTCTCGGCGGCGAGGAAGGCGCGCGCGATCTCCGGCGTCGAGAGGCCGCCGACCAGCCGCAGCGTCAACGCGACGCGCGCCTCTCGCGAGAGCACCGGATGGCAGGTCATGAAGACGAGCCGCAGGACGTCGTCCTCGACGTCGTCGATCTGCGCGACGAGGTCCGGCTGGTCGAGCTGCTGCAGCAGCTGCAGCTCGCGCCCGATCAGCTCCTGCTTGCGTTCGAGCGTCGTGCGGCGGCGCAGCGCGTCGATCCCGCGGTGCTTGGCGGTCGTCATCAGCCAGGCGCCCGGGTTGTCCGGGATGCCGGATTGCGGCCACTGCTCCAGCGCCGCCACGAGCGCGTCCTGCGCGAGGTCCTCGGCGATCGACACGTCGCGCACGACGCGCGTCAGCCCGGCGATCAGCCGGGCCGACTCGATCCGCCAGACGGCGTCGATCGCGCGATTGGTCGCCGACGCCGTCATCGCGGTCACTCCTGCGATGAGAGCTGCTGGTCGAGGCGCTCGTTGGCTTCGCGCAGCTCCGGCGTCACCGCGTCGCCGAAGTCGTCCATCTCGAAGACCTGGCGCAGCTCGATCTCGGTGCCGCCGTCGAACGGCGCGCGCTTCAGCCACTCGATCGCCTCCTCCTTCGAGGCGCACTGCCAGATCCAGTAGCCGGCGATCAGCTCCTTCGCCTCGGTGAAGGGGCCGTCGAGCACGGTCTGTCTGCCGCCGTCGAAGCGGACTCTGGCGCCGGCGGAGGTCGGGTGAAGGCCGTCGCCGCTCAGCATCACGCCGGCCTTGACGAGCTCCTCGTTGTACTTCGTCATCTCCTCCAGCTCCTTCGTGCTCGGCATCACGCCGGCCTCGGTGTCGGAGCTGCCGGGGACGATCACCATGAAACGCATTGCTGCCTCCTCGTTGTGGTCTGGGGTGCCTCTACTCACACGTCGAACGAGGCCGGGGCAAATCGACACGCCCGCGAGAAGATTCTTCCGCAGGCCGCGGAGGCGTACCCTGCGGCCGATGCGCTCACGTCTCCCGATCGCCGTCGCCATCGCGTTCCTGGTGCTGTCCGGAGCCTCCGCGGCGTCGGCCGGCGGGCAGGAGATCACCTTCTACCTCGGTCTCAGACGGCCCGAGGCGGCGGCTCGCGCCGCTGTCGCGGCGGTCGCCGACCCGGCCGCGGCGAGCTACCGCGGCTTCTCCACGGCGCGCGCGGTCGCCGCGCGCTACGGCGCCAGCGCGGCGACGGTCGCCGGCCTGCGGCGGTCCGCCCGCCGCCACGGGCTCGTCGTGCGCGTCGACCGCTCGCGTCTGTTCGCGCGGCTCAGCGGCGACGTGCGGCGGCTGGAGCGCGTCTTCGGCGTGAAGATCGTGCACTCCTACGACAACGACACGCTCTCCTACGGCTGGAGCGTCGCCGGCGGCAGGGCACTGCGGCTGCCGCGCGACATGCGCCCGCACGTGCGCGAGGTCGTCGCCTCGTACACGCGCTCGCAGCGCGGCGCGCCGGGGGCTGAGGCGAACGGGGCGGACGCGGCCGAGCCTGCTGGGGCGCGCGCGCCGCGCGGGACGACGGCCGCCGCGACCACCCTCGCGCCCGCCAACGCCGGCACCTGGAGCGGTGGCTGCGAGGCCGCGCGCAGAACCGGCGCGTACGCCTTCGCGCAGGTCCGCACCGCCTACGGCCTCGACGCGCTCGGCGCCGCGCCGGGCGGCGGCGGCGCCGTCGCGATCGTCAACGTCGGCGAGGGCGTCGCGGCAGAGGACGTCGCCGTCGGCGGCCGCTGCTTCGGCCTGCCGGAGCTGGCGACACGGACGTTGCGCAGCGACGGTCAGGCGAGACCGTTCGGGCGCGGATCGTTCGAGCCGCAGGAGGATCTCGCGCTCGTGCGCGGGATGGCGCCCGGCCTGCGCGCGGTCACCTTCGCGCAGGCATGGCTGGCGCCCGAGCTGTGGTTCCTGGCGCCGGCCGCGGTGCTCGCCGCGCCGTCGCTGCCGGACACGCTGTCGATCTCCTATGGGCAGTGCGAGCGGCAGATCCGCGCGCGCAGCGCGCCGCTCGCGGCACGCGCGGGGGCGGAGCTGCTCGACAGCGTGCTGGTGCGGCTGGGACTCGCGGGCGTCGGCGCCTTCGCCTCGGCCGGCGACTTCGGCTCGAGCTGCAACGGGCAGCCGTACGCGGGCGTCACCTGGCCGGCCTCTTCGCCGTTCCTGACCGCAGTCGGCGGCACGCGGCTGGTGCTCGACGCAGGCAACGCGCGCGTCGACGAGGTCGTCTGGAACGACCTCGCCTGGCTCGCCTCCGTCGACGGCGGCGGCGCCGGCGGCGGAGGGTTCTCGGCCGTCTCGGAGCGCCCGCCGTACCAGCGCGCGCTGACGGTGGCCGGCGCGCGCCGCGCCGTGCCCGACGTCGCCGCTCACGCCTCGATGCTGCCCGGCTGGCCGGTGAACATCTCGACCAACTGGGTGCAGGACGCCGGCACGAGCGCCTCGGCGCCGCTGCTGGCCGGCGCCTTCGCCGCGCTCAGCGCCCGCGAGCGGGCGGCCGGGCGGCCGCCGCTGGGCCCGGTCAACGGCCTCCTCTACGCGCTCGCGGCCCAGAGGCCCGCCACGCTCTTCGACGTCGTCTCCGGCGACAACCGCTACCTCGCGAAGGTGCCGGGCCGCCGCGCCGCACCCGGCTACGACCTCGCCAGCGGCCTCGGTGTCCCGCGCTTCGACGCGCTCGCTACCGCGCTGCCGGCGCCGGGACAGGGATAGGGTCGGCGCGTGCACGTCTTCCTCCACACCTTCTCCTTTCCCCGCCGCACGGCCGCGCTGGCGCGCCAGGCCGAGGCGTGGGGCTTCAGCGGGCTGCTGGTCGCCGACAGCCAGAACCTCAACGCCGACGTCTGGGTCGAGCTGGCGCTCGCGGCCGCCGCGACCGAGCGGATCCTGCTCGGCCCCGGCGTCACCAACCCCGCGACCCGCCACCCGGCCGTGACCGCCTCGGCCGCCGCGACGCTGCAGGAGGAGAGCGGCGGCCGCGCGCTGCTCGGCTTCGGCCGCGGCGACTCGGCGCTGACGCAGCTCGGCCGCGGACCGGTCCCCGCCGCCGCCTTCGAGCGCGCGCTGATCGAGCTGCAGGGGCTGCTGCGCGGCGAGCAGGTCGAGCTGGACGATGGCGCGCGCAGCCAGATCGGCTGGATCGCCGCATCCGAGCAGCCCAAGGTGCCGGTCGCCGTCGCCGCGACCGGGCCGCACGTGATCGCCAGCGGCGCCCGTCATGCCGAGGCGGTCGACTTCACCGTCGGCGCCGAGCCGGACCACCTGCGCTGGGCGATCGAGACGGCCCGCGCCGCGGCCGACGGCCGGCCGCTCTCGCTCGGCGCCTACGTCAACGTCGCCGTCCATTCCGATCCCGCGGCGGCGCGCGACCTCGTCCGCGGCAGCACCGCGATCCTCGCCCGCTTCGCCGCCGAGGGCGCGCCGACCGATGGCCTCTCCGACGTCACCAGACGCGGCATCGCGCAGCTCGCCGCCGACTACGACGAGGCGCGCCACGGCCAGGGCGCGGCGCCGGCGGCGCGGCAGATGGAAGACGCCTTCGTCGACCGCTTCGCCGTCTGCGGCACGGCGGAGCAGGTGCGCGAGCGGCTGCTGGAACTGCGCGCGCTGGGGCTCGACCGGGTCGTCGTCGTACCGGGCTCGCTCGACGCCGACCCGGCCGCCGTCACCGCCTCCAACGAGCGCTTCGCCGCCGACGTGCTGCCGGCGCTGCTGGAGGCGTAGGGAGGGGCAAGCGCCCGACGGACGCGCAATGCCCGATCGCGGCCCGCTGTCTTTCGCCGCTTGGACGAGCCTTTTCGCGCACGAATAGCCGCGCGGACATGAGCGTATATGTGCCAACGCGGTTACCGTCTCCTCAGACTCGCGACGGGACCAGGGTTCGCGAGTGACCACTGCTTGGGGGCTAGATGAGACGGTGCGCTTGGGCGACGGCAGCAGCTGTCGCCGCGAGTTTGACGTGGGCGTCGGCGCCTGCGGTCGCGGCAGGAATCGCCAGACCGCCGACGGCCGTTCGCGAGGTGACGGCGCAGCGAACTGCCACGTCGACCACGTGGCAGACGCGCGACGGCGGGCGCGTGACCCGGGTTTCGGCCGGGCCTGTGCGGTGGAAGGACGGTCGCGGCAGGTGGCGCGACTTCGACTTCGACCTGCGCAGCGGTGACGACGGCGTCGGGTACGCCGCCCAGGCAGGGCCTGCCGAGGTGACACTGCCGTCTGCGCTGGGAACCGGCGAGAGCGCCACGATCACCACCTCCCACGGCTCGGTGCAGACCTGGTTGGAAGGTGCGGACGCGCCTGCGTCGGCGCGAGACACGACGGCGACGTACCAAGACGCGCTGCCCGACGTGACCGTGAAGATGCGCGCGGTTGCCGAAGGACTGAAGGAAGACCTGGTGCTCGAGAGCGTCGCCGCCCCGACCGACTTTGCGTACAGAGTGCGGCTGTCGTCCGGGCTTGCTGCACGTGTGAACAGAGCCGGGACGGTCGAGATCGTCAAAGCCGGGCGTCCGGTGTTCACCATCCCGAGGCCTGTCGTCACCGATGCCGGCGGCTATGCGGCAGCGCCGCCCCGGTATCGGCTCGAGCGGCTCGCAGGTGACAGCTACCGCCTCTCCTACCGCGTCGACGAGCGATGGCTGCGTGAGCGCACGCGCGCGTGGCCTGTGACGGTCGATCCGACAGTCGTTCCCGTGATCGACGTCGATCCTGTCAGAACATGTCTGGTCACCTCGGTCGCCACGCTCGTCGGCGACCTCGCGCAGGAGTACGACAGACTCGCGCCGGACTGTGACAATCCCAATCGCCCGCGCCATGACATCGGCGGTGAGATCGGTACGGGATGGGACTACTCCGAGACCGGTGTGACAATTGAGTTCCCGTGGGTCTACACCGGCTTGCTGCAGATGAACGAGCTTGTCGACTCGGCTCACCTCGTGCTGTGGAAGGAGGCCGGAGGAGCTGGACAGACGAGCGGCTTGCGTGCGATCGCGGGTGAGGACTACGACGACCCAGCTAGAACGGTCATCGCGTCCGAGCAGGCTGCGAGAACCAGCGTCAGGTTCGACGTCACCGACATCGTGTGGCAGTGGCGCAGCTTCATGCTGGGCACCGGCGGCGGCTTCGCGCAAGAGCCGTTCTACGTCACCGAGAACGCCTACGCCAGCCTGCTGCTCGAGAGCAGCAGAATGACCTGGGAGGTCAGCTACAGCTGCATGTACGAACCGATCGACTGCGCTCACGGCTGGACGGGGATCGCGTCGTCAACTCACCCCGACCTCGCGAAGCGTCCGTACCTCGAGCTGACGATGCCGCCGCAGCATCCGCTGCTGGAGGTCGAGCCGTGGACGTCGTGGCAGCATGGCCGCGTCTCGATCGTCAACACGGGCGAGGCGCCGTTCGACGTCGACCGCGTCGAGATCCTCGAGGGCGATCTCACCTGGAGCGAAGTGAGCGATCCCGACGCGTGCAGCGGTACGGAGCTGGCGCCGAGAGACAACGCCTGCACGCTTGCGCTCGACGGGAGCAGAGGCGTGGTGCGCCTTTGGGAGGGTGGCGAGGCGCGTGACGTCGACGTCGACCTCGGCTCCTATCCGCCGACGCCGCTCGAGCTTCCCGACCCCGCCAGGGGCCCGTTCCTGCACGCGGAGCGAACGTCCGTCAACGAGCCCGTCATGATCATCGACTCCGGAGCGGAGCCGGCTGCGATCACCAACGTCGAGCTGGTCTACGGCAACCTGCAGTGGGCCGGCAGCGAGTCCGACTCGTGCACCGGTGCGACGGTCGCGGTCGGCGCCGGGTGCGAGCTCAGACTGGACGGCGGCATGGGGGTCGTGCGCTTTACGCTCGCTGGCGGGCACAGCCAGGACATGACGATCGATCTCGACGGTCTCGTGCCCGAAGCGCCGGCGCCCGACGCGGTCAACCAGTGGCCCGACGTCTGGATGTACCACCCGGACGGGGTCGACGGAGAGATCGACGTGGCACCGAGACCGACGGTCGCGACGGGCATCTTCACGCTCGTCGTCGCGGCGGAGGATCCCGAGGAGGTCCACTCGGTCAGTGCGACGATCGACGGAAATCCGTTGGGCACGTACACCGGGACGACCTGGAGAGGATGCAACAGACCGGACCGCTGCCTGCCCGACTGCGAGAGCCTCCTGTACGCCGATCCGACCAGAACGTGCATCGGCTGGTACTGGGACACGCCACACGGGTGGGCACGCTTCAGATTCGACTCGTCGAGATTGGCTGACGGCGTCCACACGATTCGTGCCGAGGTCACTGACCGTCAATTCGGCACGCTGTTGCCGGAACATACGGTGAGACAGGAATGGAAGGTCGTCGTCGACAACCACCCGCCGTTCGTGAACGTCTCGAACGGGCTCTACGACAGCCGCGGTCAGGATCGGCTCAAGTCCGGCACCGTGACGGTCTCCGCTGACGACGCCGGCAGCGGCGTCGCGTCGATCAAGCTGCTCGAGACGACAGGCGGTGGCACCACGCTGCTCGCTCAGAGCGATCGCGGTTGCGGTCCCGTCTGCGTGCCGACCGCGATGAGCGCCGACCTCACGGTCGATCCGATCGCGCGCGGCTGGGCGGACGGGCCGCACAGCATGCGCGTGGAAGTACGGGACGGCGGTGGATTCATGACGAGAACCGACTGGAGCGTCGAGTTCTACAGAGCCGCATGGCTCTATGGAGGACTTGACGATCAGGTCGACTTCGACGCGCTCAAACACGATCTGCGCACCCGTGCCGACTACGAGGCGTTGTGGGCGATGCTGAGGACGCCCGACAAGGCGCGCATCTTCGCCGAGAGCGACGAGGGCCTGTTCCGCGAGAGAAGCGACGCGGCCGTCTACGTCGTCCGCTCGAGCGTTCGCCATTGGGTGACCTCGCCGGCGGTCGCCGACGAGTTCGACCTCGACCTCAGCACGGTGCAGGTCGTTCCCGACGGGCTGCTGAGCATGCTTCCGCGCGGGGCCGACCTCGTCTCGGCTGGCGTTCCCGGGGCGTTCGACCCGGCGCCGTCGAGCGACTTCATCATGTCGGAGCAGGCGACGAAGACAGCGTACTTCTGGATGAGAGGTGGGAGACGCGTTCCCTTCGCGAGAGCCGACTATCTCGCTCTCGGCCTCACTCCACCGAGTGCGTCGTTCGCGGCTGTCGCTCCTGCTGCCGCACCGCCGGTCTTCGAGCCTCCGACGTCACGAGCGACGTACACCCCCAACAACCGTGTGTTCTTCGAGACGGATCCGCTCGGCGGTCCCTGGCTCAGAGGGACGGCGACGTACTCTTCGATCAGAGGCCAGAGCAGTCTCTACTGGCAGAGCCAATTCCCGGACACGATGCCGCTGCTCAGATATACCGTCGGTGCAACGCCTCTGCGGATGGACGCGTACCTCTTCTCCGTCCGTACGGGTCGACAGCTGACCTACTATCGCGCCCACAGAATCGTTCCTGCCTGGTGGGAGCTTCATTCGAAGATTCCGAGACTCCGCACGGGCGTCGGCTACCAGCTCCAGATCGATCGGAGGCTTAGCATGCGCGTCGGAGGCGCTTCCGTGACAGCCGTGATCCAGACCAACCATCGTTTCGTGTTGGCGCTCGTATGAACCCCGACCGTCAGCGCCCGCTGGAGGAGGACCCGAACCCCGCCTACCGGCTGGGGGAGGACGGCCGTGTGCCGACCGCGCTGCCGGCGGCGCTCGCGGGGCCAGCAGCGGCGGCGTTCGCCGATCTGGCCGAGTCAGGGCCTTCGCCGCGCCGCTTCGAGCTTGCCTTCCTGCCCGTGCTCGACGACGCCCGCTACGGCGTCGTCTACGTCCGCGGCAGCGGCGGGACGCTCTACTTCGGCTTCGGGATCGACCTGGAGCTGCGCGGCGCGGCGCTGACGGTGGAGCTGGCGTGGCGGCTGCAGGAGGGCTACGACGAGCTGCCAGGAGTGCCGGGGCCGCTGCACCCCATGTGCTCCCCAGGGCACGGTCACCCGGCTGAGGCGACGCTGACCGGCGACGAGGCATGGTGGGTGTGCCCCGAGACGGGCACGCCGCTCGCGCGGATCGGCGAGTACCGCGCTCCGGCGGGTGACTGAAGGCGACGGGCCGCGTGAACGCACGGCGCCCGCGCTGCCCGAAAGGGGCGGCGCGGGCGCGGGTGCGGTGGTGCTGTTGCCGCGATCAGGCGGCCGAGACGACCCCCTCGTCTCTCCACTCCGTGCCGTCCCAGCGGAAGGCATGGCCGTTGTCGTTGGTCACGACGCAGAGCTGCGACGAGTAGCAGGCGACGGCGCCGCCGTTGGGGACCGAGAACGTCGTCGTCGTGGCGCCCCACGCGTAGGCTCTGCCGGCGGGGTCGCCGTGGCCGTAGGCGCAGAAGTCGTCGCCGTTGCGGGCGCAGGCGGCGTACATGAACCAGCCCGAGGTGCCGAGTCTGGCGGTTCTTCCCCACGTGCCTCTCTCGAGGAAGGTGAAGTCGCCGAAGGTGCCGTTGGCGACGCATCTTCTGCCCGTGGTGCAGGCGATCCGCTGGGTCCAGCTGATGCCCGGGTTCTCCGGCGTCGACCAGATCGCGCCGTTCCACCACATCACCGTCTGGTTGCTGCCGATGGCGGCGACGCAGTCAGTCGGGGAGAGACACTCGACCGACGTCATCTGCGTGCCGCTGAACTCTCTCGGCGCGCTCCAGACGGTCCCGTCCCAGGTGTAGATCGACGCTCTGCCGTTCGTTCTCGACTGCGCAGCGAGCTGGCAGAACGTCGTCGTCGGGCAGGAGAGCGCCTTCACGTAGCTGGGGTTGACCCCGCCCGTGACGTCGGGGCCGGCGGTCCAGCTGCCGGCTCTCAGCAGGTAGGTCTTGCCGGCCGTGTCGACGGCGAGGCACTCGCCCGCCTCGCCGCACGAGATGAACAGCTCATCTCTGCCGGCCGAGACCAGCTCGCGGTCACCCCACGCGCTGCCGTCCCAGGTCACGACGCCGCCGTTCAGGTCGGCGGCGGCGCAGAACGCGCTGGTCGGGCAGGTGACCGAGCGCATCGCCTGCGGGCTGTTGCCGGCGATCGCGATCGAGACCGTGCCGCTGGCGACGACGCCGTCGGCATCTCTCACCTGCACCGTGAAGCTGCGCGAGCCGGAGGCCGACGGTGTGCCCGAGAGCGTGCCGTCGGTCGCCAGCGTCAGCCCGCTCGGGAGCGAGCCGCTGGTGCGCGTCCACGTGTACGGCGCTCTGCCGCCGCGGACCTCGAGCGCCTCGGAGTAGGCGACCGACACTCTGCCTCTCGGCAGCGTCTCCGTCAGCACCTCCAGGGCGTTGGGGACGACCGTCAGCGTCAGCTGCTTCGACGCTCTCTGGCCGAACTTGTCGGTCGCGGTGACCGTGACGACGCTGTCGCCCTCGGTCGTCGCGGTGCCGCTGATGCTGCCGTCGGCGGGGAGCGTCAGCCCGTCCGGCAGCGTGCCGGCGGTGATCGCCCAGGTGATCGGGGCGCCGCCGCCGGTCGCTCTCAGCTGGCCGCTGTACGGCTGGCCGGCCATTGGTCTCAGCAGCGACTGGTCGCCGACCGAGAGCGCCGGGTAGACGCTGCTCAGCGTCAGCTCGCGGCTGACCTTGGCGCCGGTCGCGTCCGTCACCGTGACGGTGAAGGTCGCCGCCTCCGGCGCCGTCGCGGTGCCGCTCAGCTTGCCGTCGGCGGCGAGCGTAAGCCCGGCCGGCAGCGCGCCCGCGGTGACCGCCCACGTGAGCGGCGCGATGCCGCCATCGGCTCTCAGCGTCGCCGTGTACGGCGCCTCGACGACCGCGTCGGCGAGCGTCTGCGCCGGCAGCGCCAGCGCCGCGCCGTCGACCTTCAGGCTCAGCGCGCGCGTCGCCCGCTGGCCGTCGCGGCCCTGCACGGCGACGGTGAACGCGGACGTCTGGAGCGCCGTCGGGACACCCGAGATCGTGCCGCTGGGGCCGTCGAGCGTGATGCCCGCCGGCAGTGTGCCGGCGGTGACCGACCACGTGTACGGCGCTGTCGAGCCGGCGCCTTGGAGCGTGGCGACGTAGGGGACGCCAAGTCTGGCGTCCGGCAGCGTCGCGGTCGTGACCGATGCCGGCGGCGCGGCGACGACGATCCGCAGCTCACGCGAGCTGGTCTTCTTCTTCGCGTCGGTGACGGTGATCGTGAAGGTCGCGCTGCCCGGGACCGTCGGCGTGCCGGAGATCCGGCCCGTGCTCGGGTTGAGCGTCAGCCCGGCCGGAAGCGCGCCCTTCGTGACCGTCCAGGTGAACGGCTTCGTGCCGCCGGTGACGGCGAGGTCGGCGCCGTACGGCGCGCCGGCGGTCGCGTTCGCGACGCTGCTGGTGCTCAGCTGCGGCGGCGCGCTGCCGCTCGCCTGCGCGATCGTCCAGTCCTTGCTGAAGAGGTCCGGCACGTTGCGGTCGAAGCTGAATCTCCACACCTTGAAGGCGATGCCGGCGCCGGCCTGGAAGCCGCCCGACAGGCGCCACCACGGCGTTCTCGTGCTGTCGACGTCGAATCTGATGAGGCCCTCGGCGGTCAGGTACGGACCGCCGGCCTCGTAGACGTCGAACATCAGCTTCGGGCCGATGCCGGCCATGATGCCGGCGTTGAACTCAGGCTCCGGGGGAGTGAACGAGAAGCTGTTGTTGAGCGTCTTGACCGGGATCAGCTTGTCGCCGTCCCACTCGAGGCCGACACGCGCGTCGAGCGCCTGACGGACGGTCGTCTCGACGGCGCCCTCGACCGAGCCCTCGGCGATCACGTGGAAGTTGAGCTTCGGCGTGATCACGACCGGGACGGGGCCGACGGCGAACGTGATCGGGCTGTAGCGGATCGGGGTCTTGAGCAGGTCGACGTCGAGCTCGCACTTCGCCTTGCCGGAGACGCGCAGCGCCAGTCTGGAGCTCTGCTGCAGCCGCGCGACGGCGATCGCCTTGATCGTCAGCGGGTGCCAGAAGCCGCCCCACGAGATGCCGATCTCGGAGCCGGCGCTGAGGCCGAGCGTGCCCTTGACGGTGGCGGAGACGCCGCCCTCGCACTTGTACGGCTTCTCGACGTCGCCCTCGGGCTGCGCTGAGGCACGCGCGCCGAGCGCGCCGGGGCCGACCTCGATCTGCGGGCGCACGGTGATGCGCGCCTGCGGGCCGATCGCCGACAGCGGCGCCTGCGGGCCGGTGACGGTCGCGGTCTCGCCGTCGCGCTTGACGGTGGCGACGGTGATCAGCAGGCCCTGCGGGGTCGCCTTCGTCGGGCCGGAGGCGAGCGTGTCGCCGACGCCGACCTTGCGGCTGGGATCGGAGAGCGTGACGGTGTAGCCGCCGTTGGCTCTGGCCGCTCTCGTGATCGCCGACTCCTGCGCGACGCGCGTTCTGTTGGAGACGACCTGGACCCAGCGGACGGCGACGGTGCCGCGGCCGCCTCTGCGGATCTGCACGTTGGTCGTGCGGAACTTCGGGAAGGTGACGGTGCTGCCGCGCACGATCCGCTGACCGGTGACGGTCCAGCGGCCGAAGACGCGGGGGAAGAAGGAGCGGTCTCTGGAGATCCGCCAGCGTCTGCCGTGCGGGCCGGTGACGATCGCGACCGGGCGGCTGCCTCTGGGGCCGCCGTGCAGCGAGACGTGCATGACCGAGGGGCGCAGCGGTCTGCCGTCGCGGCGCTGCGCCTCGGCGGCGCTCGGGCCGAAGGTGAGCGACTGCGGCGCGCCGGTGGCGGGGCAGTCGGCGGGGGCGCAGATCGGCGCGGCGGCGGGTGCTGCCGTCGCAGTCGCCGCGCGCTGCATGCTCCATGCGAGCAGCGTGGCCAGGAGCAGGCCGGCGGCCAGCGCTCCTCGGCGCAGCGAAGTGAGACGTCCTTGTCCAGTCATGACCAGCGTGATCGTCGTGACGTAAAGCGGATTTGAACACCGGCGCTGTTTCCGTACATGCGTCGACTACGCCATAGGCGAGACGGGCGATCCGTGCTACGCGCGGGCACGATCGGCGGCGCCTGTGTGAAGCGGGGATGCGCGGCGAGTGTGCGTTCCTGGCGCACAGGCGTGCGCGGGAAACGCTCGGTTGCGGGCGGCACGTGCCGCCCGCAGCTCTCAGATGCCGAGGCGGCGGTACTCGATCGCCGGGCAGCGGTCCATCACGACCGTCAGCCCCGCGGCGCGGCCGCGCGCGGCGGCCGCCTCGTCGATCACGTCGAGCTGGAGCCAGGCGGCGCTCGCCCCGATCGCGACCGCCTCGTCGACGTGCGCGCCGGCCTGCTCCGAGCGGCGGAAGACGTCGACGACGTCGATCTCGACCTGCTCGCGGGCGTCGGCGAGCGTCGGGTAGGCGCGCTCGCCGAGGATCTCCAGCGCGGCCGGGTTGATCGGCACGATCCGGTTGCCGCGCGACTGCAGCAGCGCCGCGATCCGATGGCTGTCGCGGTTGGCGCGCGGCGAGCAGCCGACCACGGCCCACGTGAGCGGCCGCGACAGCAGCGCGCGGATCTGCTCGTCAGGCGGGTTCATCTCTGCGCCGGCTCGTCGGATCTGCCGCCGGGCGCCAGCTCGCGCAGCCGCCGGCCGCCATCGACGGCGTGCTGCGCGCCGTCGCGGGCGTGCTCGCCGACGCTTCTGGCGCCGTCGCGGGCGTGCTCGCTGACGCTTCTGGCTCCGCCGCGCACCTTGTGGACGGCCTCGCCGATCCACCTGCGCGCTCTGCGCGATGGCAGGTCGTCCGGCCGCGTCAGGTCTCTGCGCGCGTGCGTTCTCAGCTTCGTCGCGAGATCGCCCTCGACCGGCGGATAGGAGGAGACCGGCTCGCCGTCCTTCCAGACGATCACGTGCCGCTCGCCGTCGACGATCGCGGCGCTGAACATGCCGTCGATCTGCTGTGCCTCGCCGATCGCGACCTGGCGATGTCTGACGCGCTCGATCCACAGCAGGAACAGCGCCAGCGCTCTCGGGCCGGCAGTCGCCAGCAGCCAGGCACGGAAGCGCTTGTTGCGCAGCAGCTTCCACAACCACAGAACCCAGGGACCCATGCCCTGGAAGCTACCCGGCTCGGCCGCCCGGCACCGTCACCGCCGTACGATCGCTCCAATCCGCTCGATCTTGATCCTGGACGATCGCGCGCTGACACGATTCTCCGGAAACGATCGAGTTCGCTGGACGAATGTCGAATACGACGGGTATGTCCCATCGCTTCCTCCCCGCCGCGGCCGCCGTGCTGGCGGTCGCCGCGCCGCTCGCGCTCGCCGACGGCGCCGCCGCCGCGAGCAGACGAGCGGCCGCGAGAACGGCCGCCCCGACCGAGCTGCTGCTGACCTTCCGCGAGCGTCCCGGCCTGCACGAGTTCGTCAAGGCCGTCTCCGACCCCGCCTCCAGACGCTACCGCCAGTACTCGACCGTCGAGGCGCTCGCGCGCAGATACGGCCCGACCCCGAGAGCGCGCAGAGCGGTCGCCGCCTGGGCCGCCGCCAACGACCTGACGGTCTCCGTCGCGCAGACCGGCACCTTCGCGATCGCCAGCGGCAGCGCCACCGCGCTCTCCGCCGCCGTCGGCGGCAGCGGCCTCGCGCAGGCGAGCGGCCGCGACAGCCGCCTGCCGGTCCCGGCCGCGCTGCGCGGCAGCGTCGGCTCCGCCGCGGTGCTGTCGCAGCAGGAGCTGCCGCTTGCCACCGGCCCGTCGGCGCCGGTCGCGAAGACCTCCGCGCGCGCCCGCGCTGCGCAGAGCGGCGCGCTCCCGACCCCGAACGCGATCCTCGCCGAGCTGTTCGGCTCCGCCTCCGAGCGCAGCGGCACGCCGAAGGGCTGCGCGCCGGGCACCAACTCCGGCGAGACGCTGGAGTACATCGGCGCCGGCACGCCGATCGGGCTGCCGCTCTACGGCTACACGCCCAACCAGTACCTGACCGCCTACGGCCACGCGCAGCTGCACAGACGCGGCTTCCGCGGCGAGGGCATGCGCGTCGCCGTGCTGGAGATCGACGACTTCATCCGCTCCGACGTCGAGACCTTCGCGAGCTGCTTCGGCTCCGAGCTGCCGAAGATCACGCGCGAGGCGATCGGCAGAAGATTCCCGGCCCCGGGCGGCGAGACGACGCTCGACCTCGAGGTGCTGATCGGCTCGCTGCCGAAGCTGGAGGCGATCCACGTCGTCGGCACCGCGCAGCCGAGCCCGGCGAGCCTGCTGAAGGGCGCGATCGCGACGCTCGGCACGCCCAAGACCCGTCCCGACGTCGTCTCGATCTCGCTCGGCATCTGCGAGCCGGCCCTCGCCGGCCAGGTGACGACGATGCGCGCCTTCAGCGACGTCTACGCCGTCGCCGCGGGCGCCGGCATCTCGACGCTCGTCTCGACCGGCGACTCCGGCGTGACCGGCTGCGCGCGCGAGGCCGGCCCGTCGATGATCTCGGCCGTCGCCGGCCCGTCGACGAGCCCGTTCGTGACCGCCGTCGGCGGCACCAACATCACGCTCGACAGCGCCAACAGACTGCGCTCCCAGCAGGTCTGGAACAACGCCCCGGCCGGCCTCTCCGGCGGTGGCGGCGGCATCTCGGTGCTGTTCGAGTCGCCGTGGTGGCAGGGCGGTCAGCAGGGCGGCATGGGCGGCCGCGTCGTGCCCGACATCGCCGCGCTCGGCGACCCCTACCCGGGCTACGCGATCTACTGCACCGCCGACGACCAGGACTGCCGCGGCACGCGCGATCCCAGAGGCGGCTGGCAGACGATCGGCGGCACCAGCGCCGCGACGCCGCTGATGGCGGCCGGCATCGTGCTCGCCAACCAGGAGGCGAAGAGCAAGGGCCAGCCGCCGCTGGGCCTGCTCAACCCGCTGATCTACGCGATCGGCGGCGGCAAGCCGGCGACGTACAAGGGCGCGATCAGCGACGTCACGATCGGCTCCAACGACGTCGGCAAGGCCGTCCCGAGAGATGCCGGCGGCGGCACGCCGATCGGCCAGTTCTCGGCCGAGAAGGGCTACGACGCCGCGACCGGCTGGGGCTCGCTGAAGATCGCCGGCTTCTCCGCCGAGGCGGTCAAGGTCGCCAAGCGCCAGGCCGCGAAGGCTGACGGCGACGACCGCCGCGTCGCTCCCGACGGAGACGACCGCAGAGCGGCGCGCAAGACGACGCGCTAGACGAACCAGATCCGCAGCGCCACGACGACCGCGATCACGATCACGATCACGAGCTGCCGCCAGAACAGGCGGCGCTCGGCGCGGTCCTGCGCGCGGGCCTCCAGCTCGGAGTCGTCGTAACGGTCGGGGAGTTGGCTCACGTCAATTCCCCGACCGCGCCGGTCTTCTCCGTCTTGTCCCATCTCATCTCGGCGCCGCGCGCCTCCTTCACGTAGGCGGCGGCGGTGATCGCGCACAGCAGCGGGCCGTAGCCGACGACGTAGAGCAGCGGCGCGCAGAGGCCGCGCAGCCGCTTCGGCAGCGCCGAGTCGAGCAGCTTCACCAGCCACGCCGCCAGCATCGAGGCCGACAGCCAGACGTAGGCGAACAGCAGGAATCCGGTCGCGAGGCCGTCGTCGGGCTCGATCCCGGCGTCGCGCAGCCAGCCGGCGATCGTGTCCTCGAACAGCGGCGGGTAGAGCGCGTAGAGGATGATCCCGAGCGAGATCGCGCCGGGGAACAGCAGCCCTTCGCGCCAGGTCCGCTTCGCCGTCTCGGGGTCGATCGAGAAGCTCGACAGCGTCACGAACAGGTAGGTCACGACGTTCAGGAACCAGAGCGTGCGGAAGACCTCCAGCGACTCGCCGTCGTCGATGAACCACAGCGCCACCAGCGACGCCGAGCTGGTGAGCATGAAGACCGGCATCAGGAAGACCGAGAACCAGATCAGCGCGAAGCCGATCCCGCCGAGCGAGCCGGCGCGGCCGCGCCGCAGCCAGATGTGGCGGAAGCGGCGCGTCACCTGCACGTTGCCGCGGCCCCAGCGCAGCCGCTGCTTCCACAGCCCGGTGATCTCGCGCGGCTCCTCGGCCCACACGATCGCGTGCGGCTCGAAGACGACCTTCTTGCCGGCGAGCTGCACGCCGAGCGTCGTGACGGTGTCCTCGGCCAGCGTCGACGTGTCGATCTCGCCGCCGACCGCCTCCAGGCTCTCGCGCCGCAGCAGCTGCGCGCCGCCGGCCAGGCAGGCCTGCGCGCCGAGCACGTTCTGCGCCCGTCGCGCCGCCGCCTGCGCGGTCACGTACTCGAACGAGACGAAGCGGTTCATCCAGTTGCCGGGCCGGCTGCCCTCCTTGATGTAACCGGTCACGGCGCCGACGCGCTCGTCGCTGAGGTGGCGCGTCATCCGCCGCAGCGACGGCGGCGTGAAGATCACGTCGGCGTCGATCACCAGGATCGCCTCGTACCAGCCCTCGGCGCGGATGATCCGCAGCCCGTGGTTGATCGTGTGGGCCTTGCCCTCGCCGCCTCTCTCGCGCCGCAGGTGGAAGATCCGCCCGGGGTGCTCGGCGGCCTTCGCCAGCACCTTCCGCGGCGTCTCGTCGGTCGAGGCGTCGTCGACGACGTAGATGCGCACGCAGTCGGCGGGGTACTCGAGCGCGAGCAGGCGGTCGAGCGTGCGCTCGACGACGGCGGCCTCGTTCCAGGCCGGGATCACGATCGCCACGCGCGGATAGAACGGCTCGCGCGGCGTGCGCATCCGCAGCGCGTACAGACCGGCGAGCAGGAACTGGTAGCAGCCGGCGACGAGCGGGATCGCGCCGACGAGCACCAGTGCGACGAGGATCGGGCGGGCGACGTCCTCCACGTGGCGATCAGCCTCCCACGCGCCTCAGCGCGCGGGCGACTCGGACAGCGCCCGCACGACCGCGAGGCAGTGGTCGTAGCGCCCGATCGTGTCGGCTCTGTGGCTGTCGGTGCTCATCAGCAGCGGCACGCCGCGCGCCACGAACGGACGCAGCGTCGCCGCCGACGGGGTGCGGTAGCGCTCGTTGACCTCGATCCGGTTGCCCGTCGCGTAGGTCTTCTGCGCCAGCGACTCGATCAGCTCGACCGGCACGTCCTCCTCGCGCACGCCGATCTTCGGCAGGATGCTGAAGATGTGCGCGATCACGATCCTGCCAGGGTGCCGCGGCAGGCAGTTCTCGGTCGCGGCCAGCAGCCCCGCGACGACCTCCTCGGCGCGGTAGCGGCCGCTCTCGATCCCCTCGCGCACCTCGTCGGGGTGGTGGACGCCGTCGCTCATCGGGACCTGGTGGTCGGCGGCGTAGATCCAGTCGACGCCGTGCAGCTCGCCCTCCGGCAGGTCGAGCGTGCCGCGCGTGTCGAGCAGCTTCGCCTCGATCCCGCAGTGCAGCGCCAGCCGCGTCTGCGCGCCGAGCGCGGCGACCGCCGCGGTGTACTCCGGCACCCAGTCGGTGTCGCGGCGGACGTGGTCGACGCAGGTCAGCTCGACGAGGCCGAACGCCTCCGCCTCGGCGACGTTCTCCTCGATCGTGTTCCTGCCGTCGGAGAAGGTCGAATGGACCTGCATGTCCTGCGTGGCGGCGATCGCGGGGTCGTGGCTCATGCGCGGCTCGCGACGCGTCTGGCGGCGTCCCGCAGCGCCTCGATCTCGGCGAAGGGGAAGAAGCGCTCGGTGAAGGAGCGCACCATCGCGATCTCCTCGAACGGCAGCGGGCCCGTGGGGACCGGGCCGCCGAGCGCCTCGGCGACCGCCAGCGACGGCATGTCGATCCCGGCCGCGATCGTCAGCGGCATCGTGCCGGGGAAGCGCGGGTTGACCTCCAGCAGCGCCGGCGCGCCGTCGGCGGCGCCCTTCACCTGCACGTTGGCGACGGTCGTCAGCCCGATCAGCCGCGCGACCTCGGCGCCGAACCGCTCCAGCTCGTCGTCGCGCTTGGTGCGGCCGGTGATCGCGATCCCGGAGTCGACCTTCAGCCGCTCGCGCGGGACGACCGCGAGCACCTCGCCGCTCGCGCTCGCGAGCACGTCGAGCGAGAACTCCGGCCCGGGCAGGTGCTCCTGGATCAGCAGCGTGCCGTCGCGCTCCAGCGCCGCCAGCTCGTCGTGGCTGCCGAGCAGCGCGATCCCGCGCGAGCCGCTGCCGCTGCGCGGCTTGACGATCACCGGCAGCTCCGGTTCGGAGGGGTCGAAGCTCGCGTCGACCAGCCAGCAGCGCGGCGTGCGCACGTGTGTGCGGCAGCGCGCGTCGAGCGCCCACTTGTCGAGGCAGACGGCGAGCGTCTGCTCGTCGGCGAGCACGAGCGTCACGCCGGCTGCGGCGTAGCGCTCGCGGTCGCGCGCCAGCGGCAGCAGCTCCTGGTCGACGGTCGGCACGACGACGTCGACCGACTCGCGCTCGCACAGCTCCAGCAGCTGGTCGCAGAAGGTCGGGTCGTCGCCGCGCGGCAGGATGAACCGCTGCCCCTCGGGCACCAGGTAGAGGCCGGCGGCGTAGGGGTCGATGTCGCCCGCCAGCACGGTCAGCCGCGGGCCCTCGATCGACTGCATCACGGCGATCCCCGAGGGACCGCCCGCGCCGGTCACGAGCACGCGTCCTGGCAGCTCAACGGGCATCTGCAACCTCTCGTTCGGTGGCGCCTTCGTGCATGTCGGCTTCGCGCACGACCTCGAGCGGCTCGACGTACTTCGCCTGCGTGAAGCGGCTCCAGTAGCGCGCGGTCGAGCGCATCAGGTCCTCGTCGAGGTAGCTGCGCACCGCCGTCTGCGAGGCGAAGGCGCGGATCACCTCCAGCTTTCTCTCGACGTACGGGTCGACCGCGACGAACTTCGTCGGCTTGAAGTCGACCGTCGTCGAAGGCGCCTGGTAGCAGTAGACGCGCGGGATCCCGCGCGCCGCCACGAGCGTCGCGTGGTGGACGTTGCGGTGGTCCTGGTGGACGTCCTTCGACGTGTGCGTGTAGACGGTCGTCGGCAGGATCTCGTCGATCACGCGCTTGATCACGCCGATCGTCGTGCCGCCGTCGCTGACGCTCGTGTCGGACAGGTCGGTGTGGAAGAGACGGGCGCCCATCAGCTCGGCGGCCAGCCGCGACTCGGCCGCGCGCGCGGTCGCCTCGCCGCCCTGCTCGCCGCCGGTCAGCGTCAGCACCGCGACCTCGTGGCCGGCGGCGGCGTGGCGCAGCAGGATCCCGCCGACGCCGATCTCGACGTCGTCGGGGTGGGCGCCGACGGCGAGCACCCGCTCGCGGCCCTTCGCGCGCCGCTCGCGCGTCAGCGCGACCAGCTCGCGCGCCTTCTCGACCAGCTTCGGCGGCTCGACCGGCTTCGTCAGGTAGTCGTCGGCGCCGGCGCGGATCGCCTCGACCGCGTGGTCGAAGCTGGCGTGGCCGGACAGCATCAGGACCGCGACGTCGGGCTGCGCCGACTTGCCGTGACGGACCATCTCGTGGCCGTTCATCCCCGGCAGGTCGATGTCGGACAGCAGCAGGTCCCACGGCCGCAGCGTCAGCTGCTCGACCGCCTGCTCGGCGCTCGGCGCCCAGACGACCTCGCCGAGCGGGCTCAGCAGCTCGATCACGACAGCGGCCAGCACCTCGTCGTCCTCGACGAAGAGGATCAGCGCGTCGTCTGTCATCGGTTCCCTGCCCATCGTCCCGTTCACTGTTCCCTGCAGCGCCCGGAACCTAGCCTCGCATTTCCGGCTTCACGGTAGAGATGCGCAGATGCGTGGGATGATGCGCGCAAATGCACACCGAACCGCTCGATTCCGAGGTCGTCGGCGCGCTCTCCTCAGAGCTCGGCGAGCCGGCCGTCTTCGCCCGCCTGGTGCGGCTCTACCTCGATCGCCTCGGCGAGCGGCTCGAAGCCGTCGTCAACGCCGAGGACGCGACGGCGCTGGCCGCCGCCGCGCACTCGCTGAAGTCCGCCAGCGGCACCTTCGGCGCGCAGATCGTCGCCGACATCGCGACCGAGCTGGAGGCGATCGGCGAGCGCGGCGAGGACGCCCCGGCGCCGCTGCTCGACGGGCTGCTCGACGCCGCCGAGGACGCGCGCAGAGCGCTGGAGCAGGTCGTCGCGGAGGTCGAGGAGGGCGTCGAGATCAATCCGCCCGACGAGGGTTAGTCCGCGTCAGCCAGCTCGAGCAGCTTCGCGACCGTTCTCCAGTTGCGCGAGGTCGCTCTCACTCTCAGCGGGCGCTCGGTCAGCACTCTCGCCAGCTTCGACTGCGACAGGCCGGCCGGCGTCGACAGGTACAGCTCGCGGCCGATCAGCGCGTAGGCCTCGGGCGCCGGATCGTCGGGCACGAGGCGCGCGACCGCGTCGGGGTCAGGGGCGTCCGAGAGGAAGACGACGTGGAAGAGGTTGCCCGCGGCGACGGTCGCGCCGAGCGGGTTGGCCTCCACGACGGCCGCCAGCTCGTCGCGCGTGCGGATCGTGATCAGCACCTCGAAGCCGAACTGCTCCACGATCCCGGCCTCGATCTCTCTGGCGACCGTCCGCGCCGCTCTTCTGGGGCCGCTGAAGACGACGTTGCCGCTCTGCACGTAGGTCGCCACGTCGCTGAAGCCGAGCCGCTCCATCAGCGCGCGCAGCTCCGCCATCGGCACCTTCTTGCTGCCGCCGACGTTGATCCCTCTCAGCAGCGCGATCGTCCTCATCGCGCTGACCCTACCGGACGACCTCGCGTCACCGGAGCGGCGCCGACGGCGCCGCTCCGAGCACGGCCTATATTAGGGTGAGTCTCGGGAAACCGAGGACGGTCATGAGGCCTCTGATCTGGCCGTTGGGCGGGCAGTTCGCTCCGCCCGTGACTCCCATCGGTGAGGTGGTGCTGAATATCTTGCTCAACAAGTAACCGGTCACGGTGTTTCGAGTGACCTTTGTCGTCAGCAATCCGCCTGAATATAGACAGCTTCCAATCGAAGCCGCCGCGAAATCAACTAGGAATCTGTACGAACTGCCGGAATAGTCTATGTCTGTTATGTTCGGTAGCGTTCCCGAGAATCCGGTGTATCTCACTATTCCGCCGTTTAGGAATGTCACGCTTCTCACGAGCGCGGGAGGGCAATTGGCGATTGTCGTTCCCGCGCCCGATAGTAGGATCGTTCCGATCGTAGTGCCGACGGTCTTCGCGAACGTGCTTGGGAAGCTCACTCCGAGTGTGACGTCGCAGAGTATCGTGGCACCCGACGATATGAACGAGAGTCTTCCGCTGCTCTGAACTAGGATGTTGTTGATGCTGAATCTCGTGGCGAGTGCGCTGCTGGTGAGCGATCCCAGTGTAACGATCGCAAGGGCGAGGGCATAGAGCGACAGGAGTCGCCGCTTGGCGTGCATGGGGTATCCCTCCTCGTAGGGGTGGCATTGTCTGTCGGTGACTGCCGTGGGGCCCCACCATCATTATACAGGAATATGGATTGATAGCCGGGATCGCGCGGGTGGATCGGGGTCAGCGCCTCGATGCCAGCGCGATCGTCCTCATGCCGGCGGTCCTCTCGCGATCCGTTCGCGCATCTCATCCAGCGGGCCGCGGAACCAGCCCAGCTTCTCGATCCACCACGTCAGCCCGGCCTGCTCGTAGGGCGCCAGCAGCGCCGTGTCAGGACCGTTGGAGGCGCCTTCGATGACGACGTCGAATGGGCCGCCGCGCTCGCCGCGCTGCTCGCGCACGTAGGCGACGACCTCCTGCAGCGCGCTGACCGGCGCGTTCGCGTCGTTCAGCTCGTCGGCGAAGATCGGGAAGACGCCGTCCCAGCGGGCGGCGCGTCTGAATGGCCGCGTCCCCGGCCAGCGCCCGGCGATCCAGACCGGCGGCCGCGGCCGCTGCTCGGGCCGCGGCAGGAAGCCGGTCGTTCTCACCTGCTCGTGCCGTCCGGCGAACTCGTATGGCTCGCCGCGCCACAGCGCGTCGACGATCTCCAGCCCCTCGTCGAGCTTCTGCGCCCGCACGCGCGGGTCCGCGTCCTCGCCGAACGCGGTGAACTGCTCCTCGGCTGAGGAGCCGAGCCCGGCGCCGACGACGAGGCGGCCGCCGGAGAGCAGGTCGAGCGTCGCCAGCTCGCGCGCGAGCTTCGTCGGCCGCCGCCGCGCGACCGCCGAGACGAGCACGCCGAGCCGGATCCGTGCCGTCTGCGCGGCGATCGCGGCGACCGTCATGTAGGGGTCGGCGACCGCCCAGCCGGGTTCGTAGGCGACGTGATCCCACACGAAGGCGCCGGCCCAGCCCGCCGCCTCGGCCTCGCGCGCGAGCTGGACGAGCAGCAGCGGGTCGCCGTACTCGCCGACGTTGGGCAGGCCGACTGCGCAGGAGACAGGCATGATCCGACCTTAGCTCGCGCTCCGGGCGGCTGACCACTCGCCCGCTTGGCGCCGGCGCTGCTCAGCGGCGGTGCGGGCGGATCGCGCGCGAGGCGCGCAGTGGTCTGCCGTCCGGGCCGATCGCGCGGACGGCGACGAACTTCGCGCCGGTTCTCACTCTCAGCGCCGTCTCGAAGCCGCTGCGGCGGATCGGTCTGCCGATCGGCCGCAAGTCACCTCGCCGCGGACCTGCGAGCACGCGCCAGCGGCGCACGAGCGTCGCGCCGTTCCAGCTCGCCCACACCGTCGTGCGACGGCCGCCGGAGGGGCGGCGCGCGGCGACGGCCGGTCTGTTCAGCGGCCGGCCGCGCCAGGGGAAGCGGAACGCCTGGTAGGTGTCGGCGCCGGCCGGCAGCGCGAGGTCGAGCAGCAGCCTGCCGTCGCGCGAGAACTCCGACACCCGCTCCTCAGGCCCCCAGCTGACGAAGGCGTTGCCGCCGGGCAGCGTCTGGAGGTTGCCCTCCGCGCCGGCCAGCAGCCGCTCCGGGTGTCTCCACTGGCGCACCAGCCTGGCCGTTCCGGCGCGGCGGTTCAAGCGCAGCTCAAGCGCGCGCGACATCTCCGCCTTCGCCGGCGTCGCCTGGTTGTCGAACAGCGTCAGCGTGCCGTCGGGCCGGCGGCGGGCGTCGTGCTGAAACGCGAATCTCGTGCCGCGGCCCATGCGGAAGTCGCTCTTGCGGCCGCCGAGCCGCCAGACGATCCTGCCGCTGGGCCGGTCGATCTTGTAGATCGCGTGCGTGTTGCGGGCGCTCACGATCAGGTCGCCGTCGCGGTCGACCTCGATCGAGTTGACGTGGAAGTAGTCGTGCGGCTTGTGCTCCTTCGGGCCGGTCATCCCCTCGGTGACGGGAACGTGGTCGGCGCTGCGCCACTGCCACACCAGCCTCCCGCTCGCGACGTCGACCTCCTGGATGCGCGACTCGACGATCGTGCCGACGGCGTCGCCGCCGACCTTCGAGAGGTCGGCCGGGCGCTCGATGTAGAGCGTCATCAGCGCCGTGCCGCGATCGGTCAGCTGGAACTCGTGGTGGTCGGGCAGCTCCCTGGCGACCGATCTGACGCGCGCGATCTCGCGGTAGCTGGTGTCCATCACGACGTACTCGCCATGGCCGTGGCCGAGATGGGTGTTGCCCTCCCACCACGTCAGCACCGGTCTGCCTCTGTACTGCTGGACCTGGAAGGCGGTCGCGGTCTTGTCGCCGCCGACGGCGTGGAACCAGACTGGCCGTCCGCGGTTGTCGACGATCATCGGCCCGTCCTGGCCGGGGCCGCGCTTGACCGCCAGGAATATGAAGCCGGGCGCGAGACCCGCGGCGGCCGGCGTGGCGACCGTCAGCGCGTCGGGGTCGAGCCGCGGGCGCGAGTGGAAGCTCTTCGGGGCGATCGGCTCCGGCTCGGGCTCCGGCGGGGAGGAGAAGAGCAGCTCCCACGCGGCCCCGCCGCCCGCGACCAGCCCGACCGCGGCGAGCGCGACGACGACGCGCCCGCGACCACCGCTGCGACGCGCGCGCCGCGGCGGCTCCTGCAGCGGCGTCGGCGTCTGGGTCGCGGCCATCAGAGGCGATTCTCCCCGCTCCGCTTAAGCGCAGCGTGAGAGCTCGTGAGCACCGCCCACCGCGACGCGGCGTCGGCGGACGGCCGAGCGCGGGCGCGCTATAGTCATCAAGCGATGTCTTCACGTGATGACATACACCAGGGACGGATGATCGCGGCGCTCGTCTTCGCCGGCCTGACCGTCTCGGTGATGTCGACGCTCGGGACGCCGCTGATCCCGACGATCGCGGAGGCCCAGCACGTCTCGCTGGAAACCGCCCAGTGGATGCTGACCGCGACGCTGCTCGTCGGCGCGATAGCGACGCCGGTGCTCGGCCGCCTCGGCGACGGGCCGCAGCGCCGCCGCGTGCTGCTGTTCACGCTCGGCGCGACGCTCGTCGGCTGCGTCGTCGCCGCGACCTCGCGCAGCTTTCCGCAGCTGCTCGCCGGCCGCGCGCTGCAGGGCGTCGGCTACGGCACCGTCCCGCTCGCGATCGCGCTCGTGCGCGAGCACGCCGACGGCGAGCGCCAGCGCTCCGGGATCGCGACGCTGTCGATCACGGTCGCCGTCGGCGCCGGCCTCGGCTTCCCGATCACCGGCCTGATCGCGCAGCTGCTCGACTTCCACGCCGCCTTCTGGTTCGGCGCGATCTTCGCCGCCGGCTCGACGCTCTGCGTCTACCTCTGCGTCCCGCGCGCGCCCGGCCGCGCGAGAGCGATCGCGCTCGACGTGCCCGGCGCGCTGCTGCTCGCCGGCGGCCTCGCCGCGCTGCTGCTCGGGATCAGCCAGGGCGAGACGCTCGGCTGGGGCTCGGTGACCGTCGTCGGCCTGTTCGCCGCGGCTGTCGTGCTGCTCGGCACGTGGGTGCGGATCGAGCTGCGCCACGACGCGCCGCTCGTCGACCTGCGGCTCGTCTCCCAGCGCGCGATCGTCGGCGCGAACCTCGCGGCACTGCTGCTCGCGATGGGCATGTACACGGCGCTGTCGCTCGTCAACCGCCTCGCCCAGACGCCCGAGTCGACCGGCTACGGCTTCGGCGCGACGCTCTTCGCGACCGGTCTCGTGCTGCTGCCGATGTCGCTCGGAAGCCTCGTCTCGCAGCCGATCACGCGCCGCGTGATCGCGCGCTGGGGGATCCGCGTCGTGCTGCCGGCCGGCGCGCTGATCACCGCCGCGACGCTGCTGTACCTCGCGCTCGCGCACAACGGCCTCTTCGACATCGCCGTCGCGACGCTGCTGCTGGGCGTCGGGATCGGCTGCTCGTTCGCCGCGATGCCGGCGCTGATCGTCGCGAGCGTGCCGAGCGAGCGGACCGGCTCCGCGACCAGCCTCAACCAGGTCTTGCGCAGCATCGGCGGCGCGCTCGGCAGCGCCGCCGCGGCCGCGCTGCTCTCCGCGCACCACCCGGCCGGGCTGCCGTTCCCGGAGGAGAGCGGCTACACGATCGCCTTCCTCACCGGCGCCGTGCTCTGCGTCGCGACCGCCGGGCTTGCGATCCTGCTGGCGCCGCCGCGCAGGGTGGCGGCGCGGGCGGCCGCGGAGGCCGAGGACCGGGAGGAGCAGCTGCTGATGGAAGAGGCCGCCGTCGGCGCCGGGATCGGCCCGAGCGTCTTCGACGGAGAAGGGGACGCGCCGCGGATCGCGAGCGCGGGCGAGAGGGTGTCGCGATGAGCGCGACGTCGTCGAGACCGGCGCGCAAGCGCGATGCGGAGGCGACCCGGCGGGCGCTGCTGGACGCCGGCGGGGCGCTCTTCGACGAGCGCGGCTACGAGCGCGCCACGATCCGCGAGATCGGCGAGCGCGCCGGTGTCGATCCCGCCCTGATCGCGCGCTACTTCGGCTCCAAGGAGGCGCTCTACCTCGCCGTCCTCGCCGACGAGGAGCGGGCCGCGCGGCGCGGGCCGTTCGTCGCGGACCTGCACGCGATCGCCGAGCGCGTGCTGACGCGCTGGGACAGAAGCGACAGCTCGCCGGTGCGGCGCGTGATCGCCGACCCGACGCCGGCCGGCGCGGAATGGCGCGAGATCGTCCGCAGGGTGATGGAGCCGGGCGTGCTCGGCCCGGCGCGCGAGGCGGTCGGCGACGGGGCGGACGCCGAGCTGCGCGCGGAGCTGCTGCTGGCGCTGCTGGTCGGCATCTCGGTCACGCGCGCCAACGGCACGATGCCGGCGCTGCACGACGTCTCGCGCGAGGAGCTGCTGCGTCAGGTCGCGCCGCTGCTCGACGCGCTCAGAGCCGGGCCGGGCGCGGAGTAGGCGCGGCGCGGTCGACGCGACGCGCTCAGCGCGGCCGCAGGCCGTCGAGCACGATCGCGATGTAGCGTCGCCAGTCGGGCACGCCGGCCTGCACGATGCTCGCGAGCGCGGCGTAGAGCGGCGGCATGTCGCTGGCGGCGAGGTCGTCGCGCACGACGCCGGCCGCGTGGGCTCTCGCGATCAGCCGCTCGGTCAGGTCGAGCATCTCCTCGATCTGGTCGACGGCGGGGCCGTGCGGGCCGCCGCCGGCGATCGGCGATCCGCCGGCGATCGTGCCGACGGCGTCGGCATAGCCGCGGTCGGCGAGCTGCGTGGAGGCGCAGAACTCGAACGAGCGCTCGAGCGCGTTCCACGGATCGGGATCGGGCAGCAGCTCGTCGCGGATGAAGGCGAGGATCATCGCGAAGCGCTGCTGCACGATCGCGACGGCCAGCGACTGCTTCGTCGGGAAGTGGCGGTAGACGGTCCCGACGCCGACGCCGGCGCGCGTGGCGATGTCATCCATCTGCGCGTCGCGGCCGTGCTCGGCGAAGGCGGCGCGGGCGGCGTCGAGGATCTTCGCGCGGTTGCGCGCCGCGTCCGCGCGCAGCGGCTTCGCGTCCGGTTCAGGTGCGGATCGCGTCGCGTCGTCGCGAATCGCTCTCGCCTCCGGTTCAGGTCCGGACGATGGGGTAGGGGGTGGGGTTGACAAGCGGAACCGTGCCTCCGTATCGTGTCAATCGGAACCGGAACTCCGCTTCCGCCTTTGCATCATACCTTGGAGAGAAAGACCCGCGATGTCAGCCCCCACCTCGCAGTCAGGCCCCGATCCGCTCCGTTGGAAAGCGCTCGTGGTGCTCGCGGTCGCGCAGTTCATGGTCGTGCTCGACGCATCGATCGTGAACGTCGCGCTGCCGTCGATCCAGAGAGACCTCGACTTCTCCGACGAGAGCCTGCAATGGGTCGTCAACGCGTACACGCTCGCGTTCGGCGGCTTCCTCCTGCTCGGCGGTCGCGCGGCCGACCTGTTCGGGCGCCGGCGCGTCTTCATCGCCGGCCTCGGGCTGTTCTCCGTCGCGTCGCTCGTCGGCGGCTTCGCGACGACCTCTGAGTGGCTGATCATCGCCCGCGGCGTGCAGGGGCTCGGCGCCGCCGTCGTCGCGCCGGCCGCGCTGTCGATCGTCACGACGACCTTCACCGAGGGCGCGGAGCGCAACAAGGCGCTCGGCATCTGGGGCGCGCTCGCCGGCGCCGGCGGCGCCGTCGGCGTACTGCTCGGCGGCATGCTGACCGAGTGGGCCGGCTGGGAGTGGGTCCTGTTCGTCAACGTGCCGATCGGCCTCGCCGCGATGGTCGCCGCGCCGCGCTTCGTGCGCGAGAGCAAGGGCACCGAGGAGACGAGCCTCGACATCGCCGGCGCCACGCTCGTGACCGGCGGCCTGATCGTGCTCGTCTACGCGCTCGTCGACGCCGAGAGCGCCGGCTGGGGCTCGGGCCAGACGCTCGGGCTGATAGCGCTCGCGCTGGCGCTGCTGGCGGCCTTCATCGTCGTCGAGCTGAGGCTCGTCAAGCACCCGGTGATGCCGCTGCAGATCTTCCGCAACCGCAACGTCGCGAGCGCCGACGGCGTCGCGCTGCTGGTCGGCGCCTCGCTCTTCTCGATGTTCTTCTTCATCTCGCTCTACCTGCAGCAGGTGCTCGGCTTCTCGGCGTTGGAGGCCGGGCTCGCGTACCTGCCGTTGGCGCTGACGATCATCGTCTCGGCCGGCACCGCCTCGCAGCTGGTGACGAGAGTCGGCCCGAAGCCGATCCTCGTCTTCGGGCTCGTGCTGACGACGATAGGCCTGCTGCTGTTCACGCAGATCTCGGCCGACGGCTCGTTCCTCGGCGACGTCCTCATACCGTCGCTGGTCGTCGCCGCCGGCCTCGGCTTCTCGTTCGTGCCGCTGACGATCACCGCCGTCGCGGGCGTCACGCACAACGAGGCCGGGCTGGCCTCGGGCCTGATCAACACCGCCCAGCAGGTCGGCGGCGCGCTCGGCCTCGCCGTCCTCTCCTCGATCGCCAACTCGCGCGTGAGCGATGTGCTCGGCCCCGGCAGACCGAACCCGGCCGATGTGCCGAACGCGTTGACCGAGGGCTTCCAGATCGCCTTCGCCGTCGGCGCGGGCTTCGCCCTGATCGGCGTCGTGATCGCGCTCTTCGCCGTGCCGAGAGTGGCGCGCGAGGAGCTGCCGCAGGAGGTCGCGGTCGGGGCGTGAGAAATCCAGCGGATCCCACATATCCGCTGTAGAGCCGGTGGGCAGCCCGCGCTAAGCTCGCCGGGATAGCAGTGCTCAGGGCGCCGGGCCCGCGACGCGCGGGTCCGCGCCGCTCGGAGCCTGCTGTCAGGTGCCCCGGGCCGGCTCGGAGCCGACTCCGACCCGGGGCTTTGTTGGGTGCTGGCTATGCGCTACCTGCTGCTCATCCGGTCAATGACCAGGATGGCATGCAGGAGCGCGATAGCCAGGATGAAAGCAACGACTTCCATCCCACCTCCTCTCGTGTCAGGGAGCCGCCGTTCGGCTCCGTACCAGCGGCCCAGAGAGGAGGGCGACCCAACGCCGCCGATGATCCACGAAAAGGTGTTGTGTGTCTGTCGCGGACTGTGACAATTCTGCGCGGTAGGCTCGGGGGCGTGGGGCAGCCTCCTCTTCGAGCCAGCGACGCCGACCGCGAGCAGGTGATCGCGCTGCTGCGGCAGGCGTCGGTCGACGGGCGGCTGACCGTCGAGGAGCTGGCCGATCGCGCCGAGCTGGCGCAGGACGCGAGAACCTACGACGAGCTGAGAGCGATCGCCGCCGACCTGCTGCCGGGGGGCCGGCTGCCGACGGCCGCCGCGCCGCTCGACGCGGCCGCGCTCGGCACGGCGGTCGAGCGCCATCGCGCGGTCCTCTCCAGCCTCGACCGGCGCGGCCGCTGGGTGCTCGCTCCCCGCAGCCGCTTCGGCGCGACGCTCGGCTCGGTCAGCCTCGACCTGCGCCAGGCCGTGATGCCGGGCCCTGAGATCGAGATCGAGCTGAAGGCCGTCCTCGGCAGCTGCGAGCTGATCGTCCCCGACGGCACCGACGTTCGCGTCAGCGGCGGCAACGTGCTCGGCTCATGCGAGCTGCACCTCGGCGCCGAGGCGCCGCCGCCCGGCGCGCCGATCGTGCGCGTGGTCGTGCGCGGCGCGCTCGGCTCGGTCGAGGTGCGCAGCGAGGGCGCGCGGCTGGGCGACCGCTTCAAGCAGGAGGTGCGCAAGCTCGCCGATCGCCTGATGGTGCCGCCGCCCCCGAAGCGCCCGAGAACCCCGCGCTGACGCTCCTCCGCTACTCGCGGCTCGGCGCGCCGCCGATCAGGTCGAGCAGCTGGTTGCGGCGGACGGCGAACTGGCGGTCCGGCGAGAAGCGGCGGCGCGAGCGCGCGAGCTTCTCGCCGCGGTAGCGCCAGCGCGCCCACGGAGAGTCGGGCGTCGCCAACCGCGCCGCCGCGTAGAGCGCGACGAACGGCAGGTGCAGCGCGACGATCCCGAGGATGAAGCGGCCCTTCATGAACGCGACCCCGGACGCCAGCACCAGCAGCACGACCGCGCCGATCGAGGCGAGCGTGCCACCGGCGTCGCCGAGGCCGACCGGGCGCACGCCCATCGCGATGATCGTCGCGAAGACGGTCGCGAGCACGACCGCGTCAAGCGAGGTGCGACCCTCCTTCGCCCAGTAGACGTCCTCGAGGTGGAGCCACAGCGCGAACTCGTCGAGCGTGAGCCCAGCGCCGATCCCGAAGCCGATCGCCGTGATCTGCATCCACGGATGTCTGAACTCGGTCGCGTAGCCGACGAAGCCGGAGATCAGCAGCAGCGAGATCCCCCACACGAGATGGTGGATGTGGACGCCGCTGCCGGTTCTGACGCTGCCCGGCCACCACGTCACGCGCGAGCTGCGCGTCAGCCGCGCGCTCGTGCGGATGAAGCCGAACGAGATCAGGAACGACAGCAGCACCAGCAGCGCCGGCCCGCGCGGCGAGTCGGGCGAGAGGTCGAGGTCGAAGTTCAGGGCGGCGAAGAGCGGTGTCATCCCGCGCCGAAGGGTAGGGCCTCCGGCGCGACCGGCTCAGCCCGGGAGCGTGGCGACGGCGCCGCCGTCCGCTGCGTCAGGAGGCGAACTCGCTGACCGCGTAGACCGGCCGGTTGACACGGTCGCGCACCGCGTTCTCCTCGTCGCCGGGGGTACCGCAGTGGACGACGTACGGCAGCCCGCGCCCGAGGTCGAGGATCGCCAGCACGATCTCGCCGTTGTCGGGATCCTCTCTGCCGACCTCGATCACGGTGTCACGCCCGCCGCGCCGGCACCAGAGCCGGTGGATGCGGCAGTCGCGCGGCGGCGCGCCGGCGTCGGCGGTCGTACAGCGGACGATCGCGGCGTAGGCGGTCTCGTCGTCGGGCTGGGTCGGATCGACCCGCGGCACGAAGAAGGTGACGGGCTGCTCTGCGACGGTCATCTGACGGCTCCTCGCCGGGTGCGTTCGCTGCGGATACGGGCGAGCGCGGTGGCGCGGCGCTGTCGCGCGCTCGGCGCGACCGGTTGGTCGCTCTCCTCGCGCTGCTCCTCGGACGACCGCGCTCGGTCGGTCGCGAGGACTCGCTTGATCAGACCTGACCTTCGGGGCACAATGGCCTCCGCTCCTCTGTTGAAACGCGCGGAAGGACGAGGCGGCCAAGCGTGCGTGGAACATTCAGCTTATCGCGGACTCCAACTTCCGTTGGCGCTCCAGCTCGGCGTCGACCTCGACACCGAACAGCAGCGCGAGGTTGGCGATCCACAGCCAGATCAGGAAGACGATCACGCCGCCGAGCGCGCCGTACGTCGCGTTGTAGGAGCCGAAGTTGCCGACGTAGAACGCGAAGCCGACCGAGGCGAGGATCAGGATCCCCAGGCCCAGCGCCGCGCCCGGCGTGATCCAGCGCAGCTTCGGCTGCTTCACGTTCGGTCCGACCCACGTCAGCAGCGCGATCATCACGACCGCGACGAGCAGCATCACCGGCCACTTCGCGACGTTCCAGACCGTCACGGCGGTGTCGCCGAGGCCGATCGTGTCGCCGAGCGCTCTCGCGACAGAACCGCTGACCACGAAGCCGATCGCCAGCAGCGCTATCAGCACGACCATCACCGCGGTGATCGCGAGCTGCAGCGGGCGCAGCTTCCAGAACGGACGCGTCTCCTCGACGTCGTAGACGCCGTTGGCGGCGCGCATGAACGCGCCGATGTAGCCGGAGGCCGTCCACAGCGCCGTCACCAGGCCGATGCCGAGCAGCGCGCCCGCGCCGCCCTTGTCTCTGACGACGCCGCTGATCGACGTCTCGACCGTGTCGGCGGTCGAGCCGGGCGCGACCTCGCGCACGATGTCGAGCATCGCGTTGACGGTGCGCGGGTACTCGCCGAACAGGCCGACGAGCGCCACCAGCACGATCAGCAGCGGGAACAGCGACAGGACCGAGTAGTAGGTCAGCGCTGCCGCCCAGTCCTGCAGGCCGTCCTCCTTGAAGCCCTTGCCGGCGCGCTTGAGCGTTGCCAGCCAGCCGCGCGGCTCGATGTCGGTGGGGGAGTCGGGCGCGTCCGGGTCGCGGTCCGCGGTCTCGGCAGCCTGCGCGGGAGTCGGGACCTGCTCCGCGTCGGTGGGAGTGGGAGCGTCGGCGGCCGCGCGCGCCTCAGCGGCCGCGGCGGCGTCTTGCGCCTCGGCGCGCTCCGGCGAGGGCTCGCCAAGCGGGTTGGTCTCAGCCGGCGGGGCGGCGTCGACGGCCTCGCCGCCGCGATGGCCGCGGAGGCGGCCGATCAGGCCGCCGCTGCGTCGACGAGTCTGCGCCATCGGCTCACCGCTTCGCGATCCGCAGCGCGATCAGTCCGACGAGCGCGGCGCCTGCGGCGATCAACGGCGTGCGGTGCTCGTTCGCCTGGCGCTTGGCGACGTCGAGCCGCTCCAGCGCCTGCGCCTTCGTGTGGTCGAGGCGCTCGCGCGCCTGCGCCTTCACGTCGGCCTTGATCGCCAGCGCGGCGACCGTGTCGCCGAGCTCGTTGCGGGTCTGCTCGATCTGCGCCCGCAGCGCGACCGGGTCGCCTTCGGCGAGCGTCAGTGCTGACGTGCCGTTCGTGCGCGCGACTTCGCCCATTGCACGTCCTCCTTCACGGTTTCGACGGTCTGCTCCGGCATCGGCGGCGTCGCCTGCTCCACCTGCTTCTTGCCGGCCAGGGCGGCGATCCCGGCGATCGCGAACAGCACGACCGCGACGATCAGCGCCGCCAGCCACGTGGCGACGGCGAGGCTCAGCGCGACGATCGCCGCCGTCACGAGCGCGCCGACGCCGTAGAGGCCGCAGACGGCAGCCCCTCCGAACATCCCCGCGCCGCGCCCGGCGCGCTTGCCCTTCTCGGCCAGTTCGGCCTTCGCGAGCGCGACCTCCTCGCGCACCAGCAGCGAAGCCTGGTCCGACAGCCGCCGCAGCAGCTGAGCCATCGGCAGCTCGGCGAGCTGCTCGTCATGACTGGGGTCGTGCGGCGTTGTCCCGTTCGTGCGGATGCCGCTCATCTGACGCCACCTCCTGGCGTTGCCGACGCTCTTCCCTTACCCGCTGGCGCGGCGGGCACACGCACAGCTCGGCGCGGCGGCGGCCCGGGGACGCTACGGCGTGACGGAGAAGAGGTCGTCTGACAGCGGCGCGATGCCGTCGGCGGCGGCGTACCCCAGCGGGTCGACGCCGTAGATCTCTTGGAGTGTGCGCAGGAGGGTGAAGGCGTTGGCCGGGGTGGTGTCGACTCTGCCGGAGGGTGTGTAGGAGGAGATGAGGAGTGCGCCGACGGGTGTGCCGGCGCCGGCCGCGGCGGCGTCGCCGACGTTGGGGTATCTCGCCGGGCCGAGCGCTCTGGGGTCGGCGTCTGCGGCTGCTCGCGCGCGCGGTGGATCGGTCGGGTTCGTCGGCGTGGTGGTCGTCGGCGGCTCGACGGGTGTGGTCGGCGTCGTCGTGGTCGGCGGCTCGGCCGGCGTGGTCGGCGTCGTCACGGGCGGCTCCGCTGCCGGCGGCGTGGGCGTGGTGGCGGCCGGTGGCGGCGGGGCGGGTGTCGTCGGTGTGGTGGTGGTCGGTGGCGTGGGTGTCTCGGGCGCGGCTGGTGGTTGGTCGCCGATGATCACGATGAGGCCGCCGTTG